>RZYT01000609.1 GCA_009930195.1 Spirochaetia bacterium
GAAGCGGTGAGAAAGGTCGAGAGACCCAGGAATACCATAGTGGTCAGGCGGGGCAATGGTCCGCTGATGTATGCTGTGGTCGAACGAATCGGTTGCAGGCGTATCGGCGACAGCAACGTCCCGCTCAACGGCTACACGGTGGGCCACATCATACAGGGTGCCTTCGTCCCTTCCAGCGATGCCGTCTCCCAAAGGAAGACGGAGCTCAAGGACTATGCCGATGCCGTGCTTATAGACTTGGTGTCGCGCGAGCTGCTTGAAGACCTGTATGCCGTCTATTCCGCCCCCGATGCGATGAGAATCTATGCGATCGCACTTCTGCGGGTGTGCTACCCGGGGGTGCCCTGTTGCAGGCTCGACCATTATTATGAGACGAGCTGGGTCAGCATCCTGTTTCCCGGCATACCCCTGGGGAGGAACAGCGTCTCCACGTTCCTGCAGAATCTGGGCAAATCCTACTCCTTGATCGTCTCGTTCATGAGAAGAAGGGTCGACGCCATCGCCCCGGGCCACCACATCGCCATCGACGGCACGCTGAAGGAGGACAACAGCAGCGTCAACTCGCTTTCCGGCTTCTCGCGCAAGGCGCGGGTCAAGGGCACGATGGACATCACGGTGGTGTTTGCCTATGACATCGACCTCAGGGAACCCGTGTGCTCGAAGGTGTTCGGGGGCAATGTGCTCGACTGCGTCAGCTACCAGCGGTTCCTCACCGAGAACGGGCTCACCAAGGGTGTGGTGATGGCGGACAAGGGATTTCCGAAGAAGGAGGCCCAGCAGGCCTTTGCATCTTCGCCGGGACTGCACTGGCTCAGCCCGATCAAGCGCAACGACAAGCGGATCGCCGCACATGGCATGTATGCCTTTGACGGGATGCTTGACGACCGCAACGAGGACGTGTTGTTCAAGAAGGAACAGGTTGCAGACTATTGGCTGTACTCGTTCTATGACCGCAAACGGGCTGCAAAGGAAGAGGCCGACTACTTCAAGCACCACAAGGG
>RZYT01000017.1 GCA_009930195.1 Spirochaetia bacterium
TTCATCCGTACTTCTCCTGGTTAGTTGAGGGAGCCTTTCGACTGCTTGGCGATCAACTCTTCGTCACGTTCGGTAAGAGGTACCTGCCGTCCCTTGGAGTCATACACAGACATATCCAGAGCCAAGCCACGGATCTCCTGTACCAATACATTGAATGCCTCGGGCATTCCTGCGGTAGTGGCCGGTTCTCCCTTGACGATGCTCTCATATATCTTCACACGACCGTTCATGTCGTCACTCTTGATGGTCAGCAATTCCTGCAAGGTATTTGCAGCACCATAGGCTTCCAGTGCCCATACTTCCATCTCACCAAGTCTCTGACCACCGAACTGTGCCTTACCACCAAGCGGTTGCTGGGTTACCAGCGAGTAGGGACCGGTGGAACGGGCATGCA
This sequence comes from Spirochaetia bacterium, assembly GCA_009930195.1. Classification (GTDB taxonomy): domain Bacteria; phylum Spirochaetota; class Spirochaetia; order Sphaerochaetales; family Sphaerochaetaceae; genus Sphaerochaeta. Next base: position 395 of record RZYT01000017.1, read on the forward strand.
TCTTGTCATCGACCAAGTGGTGCAGCTTCAGGTAGTAGATGTAGCCGCAGAATACCGGATTGACAAACGGCACACCGGTAAGACCGTTGTACAGCACTGTCTTCGAGTTCTCCGGCAACCCTGCCTCACGCATCTTCTCCTCAATCTGATCCATCGTTGCACTCTGGAAGACCGGAGTCGAATACCACTTGTCAAGCTTGACGGCAGCCCAACCAAGCTGGGTCTCCATCAACTGACCGATGTTCATTCGCGAAGGAACGCCCAAGGGGTTGAGACAGACATCGAGGGGCGTGCCGTCTTCCATGTACGGCATGTCTTCCTCAGGAAGGATTCGGCTGACGACACCCTTGTTGCCGTGTCGGCCTGCCATCTTGTCACCCTGACGAAGCTTTCGCTTGGTGGCGATGAGAACCTTCACCGTCTCTTCGACACCTGGGGGAAGCTCATCATTGTTGCTGCGCTTCAGCCTCTGGATATCGATGACCGTACCTTCTGTTCCATGGGGAACCTTCAGGGAGGTATCACGTACCTCCTTGGCCTTCTCACCAAAGATTGAGTTGAGCAACTTGAACTCGGGGGTCGTATCGCTTTCACTCTTCGGCGTTACCTTGCCGACCAGGATGGAACCGGGGCGGACCATGGTGCCGATGCGGACAATACCATCCTCATCCAGCTGTTCGAGCATCTTCTCGCTGGTGTTGGGGATATCCCTGGTCAGCTTCTCGGGTCCAAGCTTGGTCTCACGGATATCCGTGGAGAACTCCTTGATATGCACCGAAGTAAAGATGTCATCCTTGACAACACGCTCACTGATGAGAACGGCGTCCTCGTAGTTGTACCCGTTCCAGGGCACGAACCCTACCAGGATATTCCGTCCAAGAGCGAGTTCAGCACTCTGGGTTGCAGGACCATCGGCAAGGACGTCCCCAGCCTCAACATGCTGGCCGAACGATACGATCGGCTTCTGGTTGAAACAGGTGTCCTGGTTGGTCCTCTGGTACTTCTGGACTTCATACTCATCCGGCTTTCCTGCAAAATCAGGATTGTCGGGCTGAATATGGACTCTGTCAGCACTGACATAGGTCACCGTACCGCTTCTCTTCGCCTTTACCAACACACCGCTGTCATACGCAGTTTTCCATTCCATACCGGTACCAACACGCGGGGTTTCGGGGAAAACGAGCGGAACAGCCTGACGCTGCATGTTCGAACCCATCAAGGCTCGGTTTGCGTCGTCGTGCTCAAGGAACGGGATCAGGGATGCGGCAACGCTGATGACCTGCTTCGGGTCGACGTCCATATACTTGATGTCGGCGGGAGGCTTGGTTGAGTAGTCACCGCTGCGGCGGACAGGAACCTCGTTGTCGATGAAGTTGCCCTGCTCGTCAATGGGAGCGGAAGCCTGTGCAATGAAGAACTTTTCCTCATCGTTTGCATCAAGATAGCGGTACTGCTTGGACACCACCCCATTCACTACCTTGCGATAGGGGGTTTCCAAAAAGCCATGCTGGTTGATGCGGGTATAGTTCGCAAGTGAGACAATCAGACCGATGTTCGGTCCTTCAGGAGTCTCAATGGGACAAATTCTGCCATAGTGGGTGTAGTGGACGTCACGGACCTCAAATCCTGCACGATCACGACTCAGACCACCGGGGCCGAGAGCATTGAGCCTTCTCTTGTGGGTCAGTTCAGCCAGCGGGTTGACCTGGTCCATGAACTGGGACAACTGGCTGCTGCCGAAGAACTCCTTGATGGCGGCTACGATCGGCTTGATGGAGATGAGATCCTGGGGCTTGACCGAACCGGTTTCCAGGTTCATGCGCTCCTTTGCGATCCTTTCCATCCTTGCAAAAGCACTCTTGAGCGCATTCTGCAGAAGTTCCCCTACGGAACGAACACGACGGTTGCCAAGGTGGTCGATATCATCGACGTTCTCCTCACGGATGAACACCTTGATCAGGAACGCCATGGTATTGACGATGTCGGTGGGGGTGAGAACCGTAAGGTCGGTGGATGCATTCTCCTCCTCCTCTTCGGTGCCGGTTCCAAACTTCTTGTTGAACTTGTAGCGGCCGACCGAACCGAGGTCATAGCGTCGGTTGGAGAAGAACATATCGGGAAGGTCCTTCTCCGCACGCTCAATCGCAATCATCTCACCGGGCATGAGCACGGAGAAGATCGGGGAAAGGACATCTTCCTTGGTGGGCTCGTCAAAGCCCTCACGGGTATACTTTGCATCCTCAATCTCAAAGCAGTTGAGGATCATGTCGCTGTGCAAGGTGCCCTCACCACGAAGGTTGATCAGTTCTACGGTATGCACCTTGAGCTTGAGCAACTCATCGATTTCGTGGGCGTGAAGCATATCACCGGCACGCAGCACTTTCTTCTGCGCTCCTTCGACTTGTGCATACACATCCTTGAACAGGTATCGGTTCTCAAGGCTGCCCTTCAGGTCCTGATCGTCAGCAAGCTCAACGGTCTCCCCTGCATAGAACTGCTCGAGAATCTTCTCTCGGGTATCAAAGCCGATTGCGCGCAAAAAGAGCGTCCCGAGAATACGCTTCTTTCGGTCGATCTTCGTAAAGATCAGATGCTTTTTGTCATCAATCTCAAATTCCAGCCAGCTGCCGCGATAGGGGATGATTCTCGAAGAATAGACATCCTTCTCGTTGGAAAAGATCACACCAGGGGAGCGGTGGATCTGGCTGACCACAACGCGCTCGGCACCATTGATGATGAAGGTACCGCGATCGGTCATCAGCGGGATATCCCCAAAGAAGATCTCCTTCTCCCTCATTTCTCCATTGGAGAACTCGAGGCTGATCGTGACTTTGATGGGTACACTGTAGGAACGACCTTTTTTCTTGCACTCCGTTTCGGAGAATTTGATGTTCTCATAATCAATGGTATAGCCCTTGTAGGCGAGACGCATCTCACCATTGGGGCTGTCAATGGGAAATGTCGACTGGAACACTTCCTCAAGCCCGTACGACGGATCCGGGCCCATCCCCTGCATGATGTGCTCCAGCTGGAGAAACCTTTCGTAGGAATCAAGCTGGATTCCGATCAAGTTGGGAAGTTCACAGACTTCATGTAATTCAGAACCGATGTACGTGCGTGTTATGGATTTGCCGTTGGCAACCATCATGTACCCTCCAAAGTCAATTCAGAAGCAGACAGTATCCTCAGCGAAGAGGAAAACGAAAGACACAATAGGCCACCGGTGTCTATCCGGTGGCTCACTAAACCGGGCGTTGGCCCACTTGCAAAAAACGCGAGCAGGGAAACGGCCGTGAAGGCCGCCTCCCCAGACTCAGATTAGTCAACGGGCTTTACTTCGACAGTACAACCAGCAGCCTCGAGCTTCTCTTTGAGAGCTGCGGCATCGGCCTTACTGGCACTTTCCTTGACAACCTTGTCACCAGCTTCAACAAGTTCCTTCGCTTCCTTCAGGCCGAGACCGGTGATGGCGCGAACTTCCTTGATAGCTGCAATCTTCTTTGCGGGATCGCAAGCCTTGAGGATGACGTTGAATTCAGTGGGCTCTTCCACCACAGCAGCAGCCTCGGCAACAGGGCCGGCGGCAACAGCGGCAGCAGCAGCCTGCACACCAAACTTCTCTTCCATCATCTTGATGAGGTCAGCGACTTCCATGACGGACATGCTTGCGATCGATTCCAAAATCTCTTCTTTTGTAGCCATATTATCTTCTCCTTATACAAATTTTGTCTGCACAGTCATAGCAGGTTACCTGTGAAGACTAAGACTGTGTTCAGTTCTCTTCGGTGGCGGAAACCGAGCCGCCATTCTTTTCGACATAGGCAAGCAACGTTGCTGCCAGCTTCTGCACGGGAGCCTTCATGGTGCCCATCAAGGAAGCAATCAACTCCAACTTGGTCGGGAGCTTGCTGAAAGCTTCCACTTCCTCGGGGGAGAAATATTTTCCATCGAGCATAGCACCCTTCACCTTGAGGGGAGCGCCTTCCTTGCCGATTGCGAACAGATCCTTGGCTACGATATTTGCTTCGTCTCCACGGACAAGTGCGATGGCGGTAGGGCCAACAAGCTGCTCATCAGCCTGGTTGTTGAGCTCAGTCAGGGCAATTTTGGCAAAACGGTTCTTCACAACCCGGTAAGCAGCATCCTTTTTCATCAGGGTTCTGCGAAGGGTGGTGATCTGTTCAACGGTCATACCGCGGTAGTCAGTGAAGATGTACCCGGTGTACTGGCTGAATTCATCCTTCAGCTGCTTGACGGCCTCTTCCTTGGCGGGGGTGATACGAGTCTTGTAATCCATAGTGTGCATCTCCTCTTATACCGAAGCCGACATATCCTTCACGTTGATCCGGACGCCCGGACCCATGGTGGAGGAAACAGCGATACTGACAACGAAGTCAGCCTTAGCGTCAGAAGGCTTCTTGCGGACGATTTCCTTGACCACAGCGCGAGCGTTTTCGCTCACCAAAGCCGGATCCATGGAAACCTTTCCGATGGGAAGGTGAATGACGTTGGTCTTGTCCGAGCGGAACTCAACACGACCCTTGGTCAACTCAGCAAGAGCTCCCTTGATGTCAAAGGTAACCGTCTGGGTCTTGGGGTTCGGCATCAAGCCTCTGCGGCCCAGGATAGGACCGAGACGACCTACGTCCTTCATCATGTCAGGGGTGGCGACTGCCACATCAAAATCCATCCAGCCGCCGCGGATCTTCTCGATCAGGTCGTCGTCGCCTACAAAAGCGGCGCCATTCTCACGAGCTTCCTCAGCCTTCTCACCCTTTGCGAATACGAGTACGCGCTTCTGGGCAGAGAACTGGTTGGGCAGAACTACGGTGTCACGGACACTCTGACTCTTCTTCAGGGTCAGCTTTACAGATACTTCCACCGTCTCATCGAACTTTGCAAACGCAATGTCCTTCACCAAGGCAGCAGCCTCTTCGAAGGTGTAGAGCTTTGCACGGTCAACTTTCTTGATGCTTTCGCGATAATTCTTTCCGTGTTTCATCTTACTGCTCCACCTCTACGCCCATGCTGCGGGCAGTTCCTGCAATGATCTTCTTGGCAGCCTCAATGTCATTTGCATTGAGATCTTCCAACTTGGTCTTTGCAATGTCAGTCAGCTGTGCCTGAGAGAGCTTGCCAACCTTCACCTTGTTCGGGCTTCCGCTACCACTGGTCAGACCAAGAGCTTTCTTGATGAGCACAGCGGCAGGAGGAGTCTTCAGGATGAACGTGAAGCTCTTGTCTGCATACACAGTAATGATGACGGGAAGAATGAGTCCAGCTTCGTAGCTCTTCGTTTTATCGTTGAACTCCTGGACAAACTTGGGGGCACTGACACCATGAGGTCCAAGCGCGGGCCCGATCGGGGGTGCCGGCGTAGCCTTCTGGGCAGGGCACTGCAATTTGATGACTGCAGTTACCTTTTTCTTTGCCATGTTTCTCTCCTTACGCGACAATCACTTCCAAATTCTCGGAAGTTTTTCGATTTCGCGCTGGTCTTAACGCCTGTCATACGATCAGGCTCCCACCTCATGCAATGATGAGGGAGTAATCACACACAAATGGACTCGGTTGTAAAAAATCAGAAAACTCTCGTGCAGCCATCCAGTCCAAAAGACGACTACAGAATCTTTTCTACTTGCAGGAAATCCACCTCAACCGGAGTGGAGCGTCCAAAGATACCAACACTGACCCGCATGCGAGCCTTCTCAAGGTTGACTTCTTCAATGACGCCGGTGAAGGAGTCAAACGGTCCTTCAATGATTCTCACCTGTTCACCCACAGAGAATGTCTGCTTGGGTTTGAACACTTTTTCAGCGGGAAGATCACCGGTCTTCTGGAAAAGGCTTTTCACCTCACCAGCGGAGAGCGGCTGCGGCTTGATGCTGTCATTGGGAGTGACAAAACCTGTTACTCCCTGAATGCGCTTGATCTGGGAACACCAAGTCTTCCAGCTGTTGTCGGGCAAGTCGAGCTCAACAAGAATATATCCAGGAAGGATTTTTCTCTTAACGTCGCGCCTCACCCCGTCCTTAACTTCCACTACAGTCTCAAAAGGGACCTTCACTTCAGAACAGACAAGCGCGAAGTCCATATCGGTCTCGCGCATCTTGTTGATGATTCGCTCAATTTTCTGTTCGTATCCCGAATAAGTATGTACTACGTACCAGCCCTTTGCCATGGTGCCGCCTTACAGTACAAACAACACACCCTTGAGCAGGAGGAAATCCACCAACCCAAGGAATATTGCGACAAGCACCGTGGAGACAAGTACGACCTTAGTGGAAGAAATGACAGCTTCACGGGAGGGCCAGACAACCTTTTTCAGTTCCTGGTGGGACTCCTTGAAATACTTGATAAGCTTCTTCATGAAAAGGCTCCTTGTGGAAAAAGATCGAGAAGCAGACAGGCCAAGAAGGACTCGAACCCTCAACATCCGGTTTTGGAGACCAGCGCTCTACCAATTGGAGCTATTGGCCTATTTGCTTCTCGATCAAACTACCTATTTGATCTTTGTCTCGCGGTGCAAGGTGTGCTTGCGCTCAAACGGACAATACTTGTTCAACTCAAGCTTACCTTGAGTATTTCTCCGATTCTTCTCGGTTGTATAGTTCTTCTGCTTGCATTCGGTGCACTGGAGAGCTATTTTCTCCACGGGACCTTTCTTCTTTGCATCACCCATTTCATGCTCCTCGGTGAGTTTTCACCTCTACCCATCCTACTAAACCGGAAGGGGATAAAAAAAGAGCCCTCGAACGGATTTGAACCGTTGACCCCCACCTTACCATGGTGGTGCTCTACCGACTGAGCTACAAGGGCGTCGGTTGCATATCAAGACAAAATACGAGATGCATCTGCCTTCAACACGCAGAAGCAAACTTACCAGAGTGCATGGTTTTTGTCAATACGCACCACAGAGAAAGGGAAAAAACTTGGACCAGTTGCTCAGATTTCTTCTATCAGATATAGTTTATCACACGTATTTGTCACAATTACAAGGAGTTCCTCATGAAGTACCAACAAAAGACCCGATATGGCCATACTGCACAGGACATTGCCCAGGACTTTGCTGAGCACCTGAAGTACAGCCAAGACGCAGATATGTATCACACCACGCAGGAGGGTCGCTACAATGCGCTCGCCCTCACTGTTCGCGATAGAATCATCCACCAATGGAACCAGAGCCGCAAGACCCAGCGCTCACAAAGCGCAAAACGCGTGTACTACCTCAGCCTGGAGTTCCTGATGGGCCGGGCCATGACCAACAACATCATCAACCTCGGCATCGAGGAGGAAGTGCGCAAGGCGCTCTCCTCTCTCGGCTATACCTATGAGGAGCTCAGCGAGGTGGAGCCTGACGCCGGCCTGGGCAACGGGGGCCTTGGTCGACTTGCAGCCTGCTTCCTCGACTCGATGGCAACCTTGGAAATCCCCGCCTATGGCTATGGAATCAGGTACAATTACGGCATTTTCCGCCAGCAGATCAAGAACGGATGGCAGGCCGAGCAGCCTGACAACTGGCTGCGCGACGGCAATCCCTGGGAAGTGATCAGACCCGATGTGGTCTATCCTGTCCAGTTCGGTGGCGAGGTCCAGGTGATCCGTGAGCATGGCCGCGACCAGTTCAAGTGGTCAGGTTCTGAGATTGTTCAGGGAATTGCCTACGACACCCCCATCATCGGCTATGGGTGCAAGACCGTGAACACCTTGCGGCTCTGGTCGGCAAAGAGCCCGGAGGAGTTCAACTTCCATGAGTTCAACGACGGTGATTATACGGAAGCAGTCCGTTCAAAGATATCAGCAGAGAACCTCAGCCAGGTCCTCTACCCCAACGACACCCTCTACATGGGCAAGGAACTCAGGCTCAAGCAGCAGTATTTCTTTGTAGCATGCTCGCTTGCAGACATCGTCAGGCGCTTCAAGAGGGAAAAGCAGAACTGGACGAACTTCCCCTCGTTTGCAGCCATCCAGCTCAACGACACGCATCCGTCATTGGCTGTTCCTGAAATGATGCGCATCCTCCTTGATGAGGAGCAATTGGATTGGGATGAGAGCTGGGATATCACCGTGCGGACCATGGGTTACACCAACCACACCCTGATGCCTGAGGCACTGGAAAAATGGTCACTGCCGATGCTGCAGAAGATTCTTCCCAGACACCTGCAGATCATCTACGAAATCAACCACCGGTTCCTCCAGCAGGCAGTCGCCTACTTCCCGCTGCAACCGCAGATGCTCAGCAAGATCAGCATCATCGAGGAGTCAAACCCCAAACAGGTCCGCATGGCCAACCTTGCCATCGTGGGAAGCCACAGCACCAACGGTGTTGCCGAGCTGCACTCCCAGCTGCTCAAGACATCGATGTTCCCCCAGTTCAACCTCATCTATCCCGATCGGTTCAACAACAAGACCAACGGGATCACCCAGCGGCGTTGGTTGCTTGCATCCAATCCCAAGCTGGCTTCCCTGATCACCAGCGCAATCGGTGATGGCTGGATCACCGATTACAGCCAGATAGCCAACCTTGCCCCCTTTGCCAAGGACAGCACCTTCCTCACCGACTTCGAGAAGATCAAGAAAGAGAACAAGATTCGTGCCGCCGCTTTTCTGAAACAGGAAAGCAACCTGATCATCAACCCAGACTCGTTCTTCGATGTACAGGTCAAGCGTATCCATGAATACAAGCGGCAGCTGCTCAATGCCCTGAACATCCTGCTCATCTATACCGACCTCAAGAACGGGGGTGAAGCCACCAAGGAGATGGAACACACCACCTTCCTCTTCGGCGGCAAGGCAGCCCCTGGATATGTGAATGCAAAACTTATCATCAAGCTGATCAACAACATCGCCAAGGTCATCAATGCCGACCCGGCCACCAAAGACAAGCTTGCTGTGCACTTCATGCCCAACTACCGCGTCTCGATGGCTGAGCTCATCATCCCAGCCACGAACCTTTCCGAGCAGATCTCAACTGCAGGAACCGAGGCCTCGGGTACCGGAAACATGAAGTTCATGGCCAATGGCGCATTGACCATCGGCACCATGGATGGGGCAAATGTGGAAATTGCAGAAGAGGTGGGCAAGGAGAACATGTTCATCTTCGGCAACACTGAAGAACAAATCGCCAAGCTCAGTCTCGGTTACGACCCGTTCTCCCGCGTCCTGGCGGACGAAGAGATCAAGCGCATCGTCGACCTTCTGTTCAGCGGCTACTTCAATGTGAATGAGCCGAACATCTTCGAGCCGCTTCGCAGGAGCCTCTTTGAGGAGGGCGACCGCTACTACCACTTTGCCGATCTTGGCATGTACCGGGATGCACACCGTTCTGCACGTGAGCTCTACACCTTGGATAAAGCGGAGTGGAACCGTCGTGCAGTACTCAATATCAGTGCAAGCGGAAAGTTCTCCAGCGATCGGACCATCGCCCAGTACGCCAAGGAGATCTGGGACATCGAGCCCTGTCCGGTTGAGAAGGATACCAGCATCGACACGGCCCTCGCCGATGCCGCAAAGCGCAAGTGACCCAAGGGTTCTGCCGAATTTTCATCACCCCGGTTTCGGGGTGATATTTTTTCGTCATTTTATGAGAATTGTATTATGTTATCTGTAATAGAAATACATATTGTCTTGTAAAATAATACAAATAAATGACAATATCTCGTCATCCTGATAATCTGACTGCTATATTCAGAGCATGCAAAAGTTCTGGGAACGCATGAAAATTTTACTGCACTCCACCACTGTAGTGGATCTGGCAAAACTACTGGGAGTCAAACGCAGCACTCTTTCCAGTTGGATCCAAGCCGACAAGAGACCACCCATGCATGTGTTGCTTCGCCTTTCGCAGCTTACAGGCCTCGGACTTGAGGAACTTGAGTTCGGGTACGCCAAGGGATATCGGGAAGAGGATGAGGTCTGTGAGAAACCTCAGGACCGCAAACAGGAAATCCTCGCCCTCATAGAACAATTCGACCAGAAAGAGCTGGATTTCATCTGGTGCTTTCTCACCAGTTACAAGAACTGCATCGCTACAGACCAAGAGAAGAAAGCATACCGGTGAGGTGAGGGGAAAGCAACGTGAGCAGCGGTGCAATCACCATGGCTGGCATGAAATTGCCTGCCTTGCTTTTTCTGATATCCAGCAGGGAGAATCCGATCATCATCAGGAGCACCCCGCCCACCGCAGCAAGCTCGGTAATCCCTGCATCTCCAAGGACTGGGGCGATGAAGCCGCCGGCAAGGGTGAAAAACCCTTGGTAGAGCAGGATGAAGAGGGCACTGGCCATAACGCCAATACCATAGATTGAGCTGAAGATGATCGCCATGCATCCGTCCATGATCGATTTTACCAGGATCAGCTGGTAGTCCCCCACCGTCCCTGCCTGGATGGATCCCACCACGGTCATCGCTCCGGAGCAGAAGAGCAGGGAAGCATTCAGAAATCCCAAGGCAAAATTGCGCGCACTCTCTGCGCTCCCCTTTCCCTTGCTCAACCTTCTTTCCATCCATGAGCCAAGAGCAAGCACCCCTTCCTCAATGCGCAATGCATACCCGACGAATCCTCCGATGACAACCGAAAAGAGCAGGATCAGGTATGAGCCGGTCTGCATGGCCATGGAAATGCCGATCACCAGTGTGATGAGACCGGAAGAGGTGAACACCACTTCCTGATAGGAAGCTTTGAGCTTGTTCTTGACGATGAGTCCGAGCAGGGACCCCAGGATAACCATGAGGGCATTGAAATAGGTGGCAATCATATTGGCATCGAGTATAATACGTTTGCAAACCTCACTCAAGGAAGAACCATGGAAAATATCCTATTGGCAGCGGGACTGGGCTCACGAAGCGAAGGCAAGAAACTCTTGCTCCCCTACCGGGGTACCAGCATCGTGGCCAAAGCAGTCTCGGCATCCCTTGAGGCGGGACTATACACCATTGTGGTTACCGGTTTTCGCGCTGACGAGGTCTGCGAACAGCTGAAAAGCCTTGCCTGTCCTTCCCTGCTGGTTGTCCACAACCCCGACTATGCGCTGGGACAAGGATGCTCAACCCAGGCAGGTGCACGGCACCTGCACGAAGGAGAGCCTTTCTTCATATCCTTGGCTGATATGCCCCTGATCGGGAAAGAACAGTATGACTGGATCGCGGGCAACGCGCATATGGACGTAGTGAGGCCCTCATTCCAGGGTCGCTTCGGCCACCCGGTATTGCTGGGTCCAGCCTTCAGGCAGATCATCCTTGGGGAAAAACTGCCCTTTTCCATGCGTTCCTTGCTCAGCAAGTATCCCACCCAACGCCTCGAGGTGGAGGATGCGGCATATGTCACCGACATCGACACCCTCGAGGCCTATGAACAGCTGCTCACTACCGGGCGATGATCTGATCTCCCGACCGGCTGAGATGGATGGATGAGTCAGGAGGGAAGGCGCCGGACAACAACTGCACAGACAACGGGTTCTCAACCAGCCGCTGTACTGCACGCTTGATCGGACGGGCCCCGTAGACCGGGTCAAAGCCCTCCTCGTACAGCGCATCCACCACCCCATCATCCCAGCTCAGAAGGTATCCACGCTTCTGCAGGCGTTTGGCAAGCATCTGCAGCTGCAAGGTGACGATCTTGCGGACCTGCTCACTTCCCAACCGCTCAAAGACGATGATCTCATCCAGCCTGTTGATGAATTCCGGCTTGAAGGAGTTGTGGATGATCTCCATCACCACCTTCGAACCCTCCTCATGGGAGGGAGAGGAGAGCAGTTGCTGACTGCCCAGGTTGCTGGTCATGATGATCACCGTATTGGTGAAATCGACCACCCTGCCCTGTCCATCGGTGAGCCTGCCGTCATCAAGCAACTGCAGGAGTACGTTGAACACATCGGGGTGTGCCTTCTCGATCTCATCAAAGAGGATGACCGAGTAAGGGCGCCGCCTGACCACTTCGGTGAGCTGGCCTCCCTGGTCATATCCCACATACCCCGGAGGAGCACCGATGAGCCTGCTGACCGAGAATTTCTCCATATACTCGCTCATGTCGATCCTGGTCAGTGCTTTCTCGTCATCGAAGAGGAATTGGGCGAGCACCTTGGCAAGCAACGTCTTTCCCACTCCGGTAGGACCGGCAAACAGGAAGGTTCCCAGGGGCCTGTGCTCATCGCCGATGCCAGCCTTGTTCCTCCTGATGGCATTGCTGACAGCCTCAATGGCTTGGTTCTGCCCCACCACCTGTTCGGAAAGCGTCTTTTCCAGCTGCAGATACTTCTGCATCTCGCTTCCCTTCATCTTCGTTACGGGAACACCGGTCCAATTGCTGACAATCCTGGCGATGTCATCCTCGCTCACTTCTTCGCGAAGCATCTGCTTGCCTTCGGTCTGCACACCGGCAAGCTGCTCGCCCATTCTGGCGATCTCCTTGGTGAGCTCAGGAATCTGGCCATGCTTGATCTGGGCAGCTTTGGCGAGATCCCCATCCCGCTCTGCACGCTGCTCCTCAACCTTCAGCTGTTCAAGCTGGGCTTTGCTCTCCCTCAACTTGGCGATGAACGATCGCTCATTGCCCCACTGCAGGTGCATGGCATCCCGCCTTCCCTGCAGTTCGCTCCGCTCCTTGTGCAACTTCTCCAGCCGTTCCCTGCTTGCCTTGTCCGTCTCCCGGGCCAAGGCTTGCTCCTCAATGTTCAGCTGCAGGATCTTTCGCTCAATCTGGTCAAGTTCCTCCGGCTGGCTCTCAATCTCCATCTTCAGCTGGCTTGCAGCCTCATCGACCAAGTCTATGGCCTTGTCAGGGAGAAACCGGTTGGTGATGTATCGGTTGCTCAACGTTGCAGCGGCTACCAAGGCCTCATCCTTGATCCTCACCCCGTGATGGACTTCATAGCGCTCCTTCAGTCCCCTGAGGATGGCAATGGTCGACTCAACCGAGGGTTCCTTGGTATAGACCGGCTGGAACCGTCGTTCCAGAGCCTTGTCCGGCTCAATGAACTTGCGGTACTCGTCCAGGGTTGTTGCCCCGATTGCGTGGAGCTCCCCTCTCGCCAGAGCTGGCTTGATCAGATTGGAAGCATCAGTAGACCCTTCGCTCGCACCTGCACCGACAATGGTATGAAGCTCATCTATGAAGAGGATGATGGCACCCTCACTGGCAGTGACTTCCTTCACGACAGCCTTCAGTCGTTCCTCAAACTCACCACGAAACTTGGCACCTGCAACCAAAGCACCTACATCAAGACTGAGAATACGTTTGTCTTTCAGGGACTCAGGGGTATCGCCGCCGGCAATGCGCTGGGCAAGCCCTTCGACAATGGCCGTCTTTCCCACACCCGGCTCTCCGATGAGTACCGGATTGTTCTTCGTCCTGCGTGAGAGGACCTGCATCAGGCGCCTGATCTCCTCATCCCGTCCGATGACGGGGTCGAGCTTGCCAAGCCGTGCCAAGGCGGTCATGTCCTTGCAATACTTCTCCAGCGCCTGGTACCGGCTCTCGGGATCTTCGCTTTGGATGGACTGGTTTCCCCTGATCGACTGCAGGGCCTGCATGACCGCATCCTTGCTCACCCCCAAGCTCTTCAGAGCCTTGCCGGCTGCCGACCCGTCCTCCAGGACAGCAAGCAGGACATGCTCTGCACTCAGGTACTGGTCCTTGAATTCCGAGGCAATCTTGTCGGCTGCATACAGCTGGTTGCCCAACTGCGCCGAAACCGAGCGCTGGGCACTTGCCCCATACGCCTTGGGCAGCTTGTCGACAAGCTCAGTAATCTTGTTTACGACCATTTGGGCGGGTACGCCCAACCGTTCAAAAAGCGGGGGAAGCAGGCCTTCTTTCTGGGAAAGCAGGGCGAGCAGGAGATGCTCGGTGGTAACCTCGGCATTCCCACGGTCATGGGCAAGCATGTCGGCATCACCGATTGCCTGCCGTAATTTGATGGTCATTTTTTCACTATTCATGGGTACTCCTCACCTTTGGGTATGAAGCAACCGAACCCAGACGGGCTCTTTCCTGTACACAACCAATATAGTGAGAATAATGCTTATCGGCTAGGAAGCCTGGCAGGGGCGGTAGAATTCAAGATAGGTGCTGACCAACTGCTGACTGAGCTTCATATCGAAGGTATCGAGGAAAGCAACCTGGAAGCAAGAAGACTCAAGCAACAGCAAGAGATGATCGGCGACCTTGTTCACATCACATTCAATGATATCCCCTGCCTTGATGCCCATCCTGAGAAGACGCTTGAACAAGATGGTGAGCTTGGCGGTTCGTCTGAGCACGATCTCGTTGAAATCGCGGCCTTCCTTCTTCATTTGCAGCATGACGTCCACCAGACTGGTCAGTTCGCCATCATGCTCGTTGGCTGTCTGCATGATATCCAGACAGATGGTGGTGATGCGGCAGACATAATCCTGGTCGGTAGACCAAGCGAACGTGGCGTACTTGTTGAACATCCTGCCGGTGACCAGTTTCACGGCGTAGTAGTAGATCTCTTCCTTGTCCTTGAAATATTGATAGATGGTCGGCCGGGAGATGCCACACTCAGTTGCAATCAAGGAGAGGTTGGAGTCGCGATATCCCTCCCTCGCAAATACCTTGAGAGCAGTCTGCAGGATCTTCTCCTTGCGTAATTCATGATCTATCTTCTTGGGCATCAGTCCACTCCCCCATGTTCACCTGGTGGAAAAAGTATTGTTGTTCTACAATATACCATTATACTGTAAAAAACACTAGAACGCATTTGGAGATTCACCATGCTTTTCTCCCTCCTGATTTCTGTTCTCATACTCCTGCTCATCGTACTCACAGCCAAGACCCTCATGCAACGAAAGACACCACTGCCCTGTACCGAGAGCAGGGAAGTCGAGCGTGATGCTCATGCCGAACAAGCGCTTTGCAACGCCATTACCTGCAGAACCATTTCCCATGAGGATGGTGAAGAGACCGACTGGTCTGCCTTCTCAGCCTTGCAGCAATACATCGGGCAGACCTACACGCTGTGCGAAACCCATCGCATCACCGATGCCGATCTCGGCCCGCACAATCTCCTCTACCGCTTCGAGGGAAAGGATGCCTCCTGTGAACCGGCGATGCTGACCGCCCATCTCGATGTGGTCGGCGCGGCAGACGAGGCATGGAGCCACCCCCCATTCTCAGGGGTTCTTGAGGATGGGTTTGTCTGGGGACGGGGAAGCTTTGACTGCAAGCTGCAGGTAATCACTATTCTTGAAGCATTCGAGGACCTGCTCAAGCGAGGAGAGAACATGCAGCGTACCTGGTATGTAGCCTTCGGCTGTGACGAGGAGTGCAACGCGTCCACAGAAGGGGCGGTACGCATCGCTGCTTGGCTTGCCAATCACAAGGTGCATCTTTCCCTGGTTCTCGACGAGGGAGGCGTGGTAAGCCAGAACTACATCAAGGGCTTCAAGCAGGACATTGCAGTGATAGGCGTTGCAGAGAAGGGCTATCTTGATCTCGAGCTCTCGGTTGTACGTGAAGCCGGCCACTCCTCCACTCCTTCCTTCCCCACTGCACTTGGGACGCTATCCAGGGGTCTTGCACGGTTGGAGCGACACCAGATGCGTCCGTACCTCACCACACCGGTGCGCACGATGCTCAAGAGCCTGGGTGAACAAGGACCCTTTGCCTACAGCCTGCTCTTTCTGAACCCAGGGCTTTTCAAACTCATACTCTTTTCCGTCTTCTCGAAGAACCCCACACTCAACGCCCTGATTCGCACAACCGTGGTGCCCACAGTCGTCAGCGCAAGTGACAAGAGCAACGTCATCGCACTGGAAGCAAAAGCCCAGGTGAACATCCGTCTTCTTTGCAACCAGACGAAAGAGGAAGCCGTTGCCTGGGTGAAGCGTACCTTGGCAGATCCTTCCATCCACATCACGGTAGTGCGCCATACACCACCATCGCCGGTCAGCCGAACCGACACCGAGGTCTTTGCTTCCCTGAAGAAAACCATCCTCGCAACCTTTCCCGAGGCTTTGGTCACCCCTTACCTTATGCTCGGGGCCACCGATGCACGCAAGTACCAAGGTATCTGCGACCAGGTTTTCCGATTCACCCCTGCAAGGATGGACAGGAGCGAAATAGGGCGAATGCATGCTCCGGATGAGAGAATCAGCTACGCGAACATTGCCCTGGCGAAGCAGTTCTACACCCGCCTGATCAGCTCCTACTGAAAGCAAGGCCCCGCAGATGCGGGGCCTTGCAAGTACAGGATGGTTCTCCAACCATTTATTTGATTTTCACTTCAATCGCCTTGGGCTTTGCCACTTCCATCTTGGGAAGGGTAAGCTTGAGGATGCCATCGGCAAACTCTCCCTCGATCTTCTGCTCATTCACATCCTCAGGAAGGGTGAAGGAGCGCTCGAAGCACTGGTAGCAACGTTCGGATACCAAGCGCTTCTTGTCCTTCTCTTCCTTGTTGCTCTGCTTGGTGGAGCTGAGCTTGAGAACATGCTTCTCAACACTCACCTTCACCTCCTCCTGCTTGTACCCGGGAAGCTCCGCCTCAAGGACATATGCTTCATCGGTCTCGGTGATGTCCACAGCAGGCATTCTGGAAGGCAACAGGCCCCAATCGCCGAGCATGGAATCAAACAGCGAGTCAAAGGATGAGACCATCGGGGAATCATAGTTTCTTTTTGCCAAGTATTTCATAGTACACCTCCGTGTTCTTGTTGTTCTGTTTCTCTCCCTTTTCGGGTTCACAAATACAATTGCAACAAGCGTGCCAAGTTTGGATAGGCACGGAAAGAAATGTCTATTTTGTTATATTTTATAGGTTTAATTACTCTTTCTACGGAAAAGAAATTTGGGTTTTTTTTGATGAACCCCCAGCGTGGGACAATCTGTCACCCCACCCAGCAAACCATCAAACAAAATGTGTCATTATGACACAGAGAGTTGTTCTGACTCGTTGAAACTGGTTCAATGAGGACCGCCTAAGGGCCAATGCTCATGATAAGTCTTTTCTTTGCAAGACAATATTCTTCTAACCGGCTCATGATGCTCATAGTCGTACCAGGTAATGAGGGCAGGTTCCACCTGAAAAAGCACCTCAGTTTCAAGGGATGAGTATGCTGCATAGGAGCCAGGATAGGCTTGCCGGTAGGCAGCAGCAAAGGTCGCATTGCACGCATCGAGAGGGTGGCCCAGATCTGATGCCACCCCTTCAATCTGGATGTTGTCAAAGCAGAGAGCCACACAAGGGTTGCCCTTCATTTGCTCATACTTGAGAAAAGTCCGGTCGGTCTGGAAGAAGAAGCAGCCATCGAGGATGACACAACTCATCATCCTTGCTGTGGTCCGTCCCCCAAGGCTGGTGGCAAGGACCATTTGTTTTGCCTTGCCCAGTTTCTGGTAAACCTTTTCCAATTGCTCCTGATACTCATGCACCGTACGCACCTCTCTTTCAACGTACCAGGGAACAACAGAAATCAGAGCAGGTCGGTAAGGGTGGCCACCATGACTGCCTTGATGGTGTGCATGCGGTTCTCCGCCTCATCAAAGACCACTGAGTGGCTGCTGCGGAAGACCTCATCGGTCACTTCCAGCTCGCTGAGGCCGAACTGCTCATGAATCTGCTGTGCCACGGTTGTGTTGAGATCGTGGAACGAGGGAAGGCAGTGCTCAAAAAGCACCTCGGGGTTGGAGGAAGCTTTCAGCAGGTCCATCGTGACCTGGTAGTCCTTGAGCAGCTTCACCCGTTTCTCCGTCTGATCCTCCTCACCCATCGAAACCCAGACATCGGTGTAGATGACATCCACGCCCTGCACCGCCTCATAGGGATCGGTGGTCACCACGATCTTGGCTCCGCTTTGCTTTGCATCCTCTGCAAGGGAAGCGAGCAGGCTCTCCTCGGGGAAAAGCTCCTTCGGGGCTGCAATCCTGTACTCCATCCCCAGCTTGGCGGCACCAATCATCAGTGCATTGGATACGTTGTTCCTTCCATCACCAATGTAGGCGAACTTCAGCTGCTTCGGATCCTTCCCCGTATGCTCCATGGCTGTCAGCACATCGGCAAGCACCTGGGTGGGGTGGTCATCGTCGGTCAGGCCATTCCATACGGGAACCTGACTGTGCTGGGCGATCTCGCGGATGACAGCGGGAGAGAATCCCCTGTACTGGATACCGTCGTAGAGGCGGCCGAGTACCTTTGCAGTATCCTCGATGGACTCCTTCTTCCCCATCTGGCTGTTGGTGAGGAAGGTCACCTGGGCGCCCTCATCGAAAGCAGCCACCTCAAAGGAGCAACGGGTGCGGGTCGAGCTCTTGTCAAAGATCAGGACAATGTTCTTGCCTGCGAGCAGTTTGCCCTGCAGGGCTGCATCATAGGATGCACCTTTTTTCTTCGCTTTCAGTTCGAGCGAGAGGTGCAGGAGAGCAAGAATCTCCTCGGTGGTGAAGTCCTTGAGTGTCAGAAAGCTGCGTCCCTTGAGTGATTTCATGGTTTCCTCCGTTGCATTGGACTTTTATCGTACATATTTATGCAAATAGTGTCAATTATTTTGCATATATATTCTATAATGGTCAGCTTGCTCGTATATCTATACAAAAATGCCTCCCAGCCGAGGCCAGGAGGCGGATGTACGGATGATCTTTGTTTACTCGGTCACGAGTACGACCTCACCATTGGTGTAGTGCTCAGCCACATAGGCCTTGATCTTCTCTCCGCGGAGAGCTTTGACCAGGGCAACAATGCCGGCATCCTGCTCACGTCCCTGCTTGACAGCAATGACGTTCACATACGGGCTGTCTGCACCTTCAACCAGCAGACCGTCGCGGGTGGCGATCAGGCCGGCAGGGATGGCATAGTTGCCGTTGATGATGGCAGCATCGACGTCCTGCAGTACGCGGGGAAGACTTGCAGCCTCAATCTCACGGAACTTGAGGTTGTTCGGATTTGCAGCGATATCCAGCGGAGTAGCCTCAAGGCCAGCATTTGCTGCAAGGGTCAACAGACCGGCACTCTGAAGCAGCAACAATGCACGGCCTTCATTGGTCGGATCATTGGGGATGGCAATCGTTGCACCGTTGGGAAGATCGGAAAGGCTCTTGTACTTCTTGGAGTACAGGGCAAACGGCTCTACATGGATGCCACCTGCATTTGCCAGGTGATAGCCCTTCTCCTTGTTGAAGGATTCCAGGTAGGGGATGTGCTGGAAGAAGTTTGCATCCAGCTCTCCGCTCTCCAGAGCTTCGTTGGGGGTCACATAATCGGTGAACTCCTGAATCTTGAGGGTATACCCTTCCTTGGCAAGATCCTCAACCACGAGACCGAGGAAAGCAGCATGGGGTTCGGGGGTTGCTCCAACAAGAATGGTCTTGGAGTTGGCTTCTTCCTTGGTGCCGGCTGCAAACAGGGATGCAGCGACCAACAGTACTACGAAAAGGCTTACGATCTTTTTCATACATTACTCCTTCTCTCCCCAGTCGGCGAGAGGTATGTGCATGGACGATCAGCGTCTGGCAAGCAGTTTTGCGCTGATTTTGTTGCCTATCACCTGGATTATCTCAACGAGGACCAGAATGATTACGACGGCAACGAGCATAATATCGCCACGGAAGCGTTGGTAGCCGTATCTGATGGCCAGGTCTCCCAGGCCGCCTCCACCGATGGCCCCGGCCATGGCCGAGTACCCGATCAGGTTGATGATGGTGAGCGTTACTCCGCTTACCAAGGAGGGAAGGGCTTCAGGGATCAACACTTTCCGGACAATCTGGAAATTGGTGGATCCCATAGCACGGGCGGCCTGAACGACCCCCGGATCCACCTCCTTCAGTGCGGTCTCGATGACTCGAGCCACAAACGGTGCTGCCGCGATGGACAGCGGTACGATAGTAGCGGTTGTTCCGATACTTGTTCCGATCAGCAGACGAGAGAGCGGGAACAGAAGGATCATCAGGATGATGAAGGGGAATGAACGCAATACATTGACGATTCTTCCCAGAATGTTGTTCAGCACAGGATGAGGAATGATGCCCCCCTGTTCTTCCGGGGAGGTTGCAGAGAGCAATATCCCAAGCGGCAAGCCAAGGATGAGCGAGAAAAGCGTGGAGAAAAAGACCATGCTCAGGGTCTGCAAGGTGGAGTCAAAGACAAGCATCCAGATTTTGCTCATACCAGTTCCTCCTCTTCAACCACAACACCCATCTGGTTCAGTGCTTCCACTGCCCGAGCGCGCTCTTCCTCCGTACCGCTGATATCAACAAGCATGGTGCCTATCTCCATATCACCCACTTTCTGAACCCCTCCGGCCCGGATGTTGAAATCCACACCGGTCATACGGGTTATCTTGCTGAGGATCGGCTGGTCCGTTGTGCCACCGCGGAACCGGAGTGTATAGGCTCCTCGTTTCTTGGACCAATGCACCATCTGATCATCAGAGGACGCAGCTTCATCAACTCCCACAAGGTGCGTGAGAAAATCCTTTGTGACATCACTCTGTGGGTGTGCGAAGATATCGGTCACCAAGCCTTGCTCGACCACTATGCCATCATTGAGAACGGCAACCTGATCGCACGCATCGCGCACCACTTCCATCTGATGGGTGATCATGACGACGGTAAGGCTCATTTTCCGTTGTATTTCCTTCAGAAGGGAGAGGATGGAATGGGTGGTCTGCGGATCAAGGGCACTGGTTGCCTCATCACAGAAGAGTATGTCCGGATTGCAGGCAAGTGCCCTGGCAATTGCAACTCGTTGCTTCTGCCCGCCGCTGAGCGTGCTGATAGGGGCTTTTCCCCTACCCTCAAGACCGACAAGAGAGAGCAGCTGTTGTACCCGTGCATCGATCTCGGCCTTTGCAGTCCCGTTGATTTCCAAGGGATAGGCGATGTTCTGGGCCGCATTTCTGCTGGAAAAGAGATTGAAGTTCTGGAAAATCATACCGATGCGTCTTCGTCGCTGGATCAGGCTTGCCTTGTCTAGGTTGTCGACTCGTACGTCATCAAAATACACCTCGCCCTCATCAGGTCTTTCAAGCAGGCTCACCAAGCGAACCAACGTGGACTTGCCGGCACCACTCTTGCCGATGATGCCATAGATGGTGTTCGAGGGTATGAAGAGACTGATACCGTTCACTGCATGCAGTGTTCCGTAGGTTCTCTTCAAATTTTGCAACGTAATTTGCATACTTATACCCTCAATATTCATTAGGTTGATGAATTGTTACCATCATAGTGAAAAGGAATACATTGGACAAGAGCAGAAGGTGAGAAAGACAGTTGTTATCCTATCGCTTTACTAGTGTTTTTCATGGCTGGTCCCTGAAAAAGGGAAGAGGACGCTTTCGCGTCCTCAACTCCATCTATGTATATCATACCGGCAAGCCGGTGACTGGCAAAAAAGAGGCCCGGCGGCTACCTACTCTCCCACGGCTAACCGTAGTACCATCGGCGTGAGGGTGCTTAACTTCCGTGTTCGGGATGGGAACGGGTGTG
>RZYT01000168.1 GCA_009930195.1 Spirochaetia bacterium
ATAGGAAGGAAGTTTGGGTATGAAGAGTTTTTGATCTATTTGGCCAAAATATGTGTTTCTATGGCCTTGGCGACCCCATCCTCGTCGTTGGAGGAGGTAAGAACATGGGCGTGGGCTTTCACCTCGTCACTGGCATTCGCCATGGCCACCGCAAGGCCTGCAATGGAAAACATGGGCACATCATTGAGCCCGTCGCCGATGACCATCAGCTCATCCTCGTTTTTGCCCAGCAAGCCGAGCAGTACCCGAAGACTGCTGGCTTTCTGTACCCCTTTTGCCGTGATTTCCATGAAAAACGGGTCGCTGAACCCAAGATCCGCTTGCTCGCCCACCAGAGGCAGGAGATCATGCCGCGCCTGCAAGAGCCGGGCAGGCTCGCCTACGATCATGACCTTGGGCATCGGATTGGGGGTTTCGGCAATAAGGTCATCAACCCTTCGGATAGGGATGGCATTGTTGTATGCTTCCAGCTTCACGTGCACATCATCAGGCATCTCGGTGATCACCCCCACCTCATCATAGGAGAGGGCTGCAAGACCGTTCTGCTTTGCATACCGGAAGCAGGTTTGGATGGTCCGAAGGTCGACCGTGCGCTCCCAGAGTACGGAAAGGTCGGCTGTTGAGACCAACTGGCCGCCGTTGTAGGCGAGGATGGTTGCCTCGGTGCCGATCAGGCCCAGTTCCCGGGCAACATGCTCGATGCCCAACACCGGTCTTCCGCTTGCAAGTACGACATGCACCCCTCTCTCTCGGGCAGCGAGAACTGCGTTCTTGTTGCGTTCCGAGATCTCTTTGGTGGTGTTTGTCAGCGTTCCATCCAGGTCCAAAGCAAGTACCGTATACACATTCCACCTCCGGTGCATATAAAAATAACTCCTCATTTCTCTATATGAAACAAGGAGTTATCTCGTATTATCTCTCGGGCAGAGAGGATTTGAACCTCCGACCCCTTGGTCCCGAACCAAGTGCGCTAGCCCCTGCGCTACTACCCGTCAGCTTCACAGCCGAGGTCCAATATACCCATTGGTGTGGTGAATGTCAATACGAGATAAAAAGACTGGAGGGCCCTTTTCCTGCGCTATTCATTGACAGTGCCCAAGTGAAATGCTATTTTTCATAAGACTGTCCGCACATGCGGAAAATGCACCGGAGAAAAGAGGTTTATCATGTCTGCAGACGACAACACGAACGGAAAGAAACCCGAAGAGGAGTCCAAGGCTCTCGCCTTCGAGAAAGCAAAAAAGAGCACAGCTGTGGTTGAGGGCAAGAAAGAAGCCGCTCTCAAGCCCAAACGCAAGATAACAATCGGCTGGGTTCTGGGAATGATTATCCTGATCCTTATTGCCGTGTCCTTCGTGTTGGCCCCGGCCATCGAAGCCTTCGTCGGCAAGAACAGCAACAGCAACGGCATTGTGTTCGGTACCTATGGCAAGGAAGAGATCAAGTACGCATACGGCAACTACTTCTATGACCAGGTCCAGAACTATGCAGACCAGTACAAGTCCAGTGGCGTCGACCAGACGCAGGCTCTCTACCAGATCTGGAAGAGTGCTTATGACAGCACGGTTCTCTTCACGGCCATCAACCAGCTCGCTTCCAAGGCAGGCATCATTGCAGCAGACGAGGTGGTGACCCGCGCAATCATAGAAAGCGGAGCCTACCACAAGGATGGCAAGTTCGACGTAGACACCTACCAAAAGGCAAGTGCCGAGACGAAAGCCTCGGTTGACAAGTCCATCCGCCGTTCCCTCCCCTATCAGATCGTCATCGATGACATCGGCACGGTTCTCTCCTCCTCAGCCGAAGCTGCCTACATTGCAGATATGGCTTCCCAGGGCAGGACGTTCCGTTATCTCGGCCTTGAACCCCAGCTGTATCCGAATGAGCTTGCTGCCCAATATGCCTTGCAGAACAAGCAGCTCTTTTCCATGATGGATCTGAGTGTCATCTCTCTCGATACCGCTGAGAAAGCACAGAGTGTCTACGACTCCATCAAGAGCGGCGCAACTTCCTTTGAGGATGCTGCGGTTGCAAACAGTCTTGACTCCTATGCAGCAGAAGGCGGCAAGGTCGGCCAGATCTACTACTACGGAGTTGTCTCCAACTTCAAGAATGCAGATGAGGCCATTGCCCTGCTCAGTGCCAAGGAAAGCGATGTAATCGGTCCTTTCGAAGCAAATGGCGCATTCACCCTCTACAAGATCAACAGCGCTGCCACCCAGCCTGACTTTGCAAGCGAAGCCACCCTTGCTTCGGTAAAGGCCTATCTGGCCACCAGCGAAAGTGCCGTCATCGACACCTACCTCTCTGAACTTGCTGCAACCTACAGTGCACAGGCCAAGGAAGCGGGACTCGACCAGGTCGCCCTCGATCACAATCTTGAGATCGTGGAAGTTCCTGCCACCCCGTACAATGCTGGAGAGAGCAGCTACATGAGCGGTTTCTCCTATACCGATGAGAATGGACTGCTTGCGGCAGCTGCTGCCGGCGATGTCCAGAAGCAACTGTTCCAGGCTGAGCCCAACTCCTTGCTCGATCCGCTCAAGGTCGGCACCTCCTACCTCTTGGTGGAAACCGGAGAGGATGCAAAGGATGAGGGTATGGAAAGTTACCTGTCCATGTTCTACAACTACTACAGCGGAAGCCAGAATCAGCAGGATTTCTCCCAGGCCCTCTACACTTCCGACCAGTTCAAGGACGACTTCCTGACCACCTTCCTGACCGTGGTCCTGGGACAGCCCACCTAAGCCAATCACGGGTCTCACCTACGAAATGCTGGTACTTCGGTACCAGCTTTTTTTGTATGGAATGCTGACATCTTCTGTGATAGCCTATGGATAATCATGAAGAGATCTTCTGTCTGGGTCCTCAAAACCCTTCTTATATCGCTGCTGGTCCTCCTTGTAGCGGGAGGCATAGTCACCTATCTGGTCATAGACGGGCTTACCAACACCAGATTGTACCAGCAGGTCGACCGGTTTTCAGAACTTTTCAGCGTTCCAAAGCAACCCTTTGACCTGTCCGAAGTAGTGGCAGAGAAAAAAGCCTTCACCATGGAGTATCCGGAGGATGGCACGTTCACCATTCTCTGGGGCACCGACTTCCATCTCCGGCGAGGGCCGTTTTCCAATAGGGACAAGATCTATGCACTGCTCGAACGTGCTTTTGCAGAAACTGATCCAGACCTGACGGTCATAAGCGGCGATCTTCTGTTCAGTTTCAATGGGGTACAGATGCTCACCGAGTTCGCATCCTTCATGCAGAAACACAACCGCAAGTGGGCATACTGCTTTGGCAATCACGACGGGCAATACCAGCACGACCACAGAACCTTGGCCTCAGTTCTGGACAGCTTTGACACCGCCCTCTTCTCCACCGGTGAGGAGTGGGTCCTCGGCTACAGCGACTATCCGGTGGTGCTGACGCGTGAGGGCATTCCCCAGCAGGCCATCATGTTGCTCGACTCGCACGACAGCAGGATCTACGAGGACTCGGTCATTGCCCCTGACTACATCTACCCCTCCCAAATCGCCTGGTACCGGTGGGTTGAGGATGGGCTTGGCGATATTCCCCTCTACGCATTCATCCATATCCCCATCCCTGAGTTCAAGCTTATGTGGGAGAGTGGGACTGCAGTGGGAGTAAAGAACGACAAGATTGTGAACGTCCCGCTGGACAACAGCGGTCTTTTTGCCGCAATGCAGGAAAAAGGCAATACCGTCGCAATTTTCAGCGGGCATGATCACCTCAACGATTTTCATGGCACCTGGGAAGGGATTGACCTGCACTATGGCCGCAGTGCCAGTTACGGCTCGTATGGTGCGGATATCCATGCAAAGGGGCTGAAGACCATCACGTTGGACTTAGCCTCCCCTTCCTACACAATGAAGACCTTTACCGTCGATGACTGGAACCTATAGGAGGCAAGATATGGAACATGAAGTAGACCGCAAGCAGAATCTGCTGGACGCGAAGGGACATATCGTCGAAGAGGGTTGGGCACGCCATCCGCTGTGGCACTACGACCGTACCCAGGTCAAGGGTGGCAAGCCCAGGATCAAGGAGTGGGACTACTATGCCATCGTCAACCAGCAGAGAGGCTACGCCGTTGCACTCACGATCAGTGACCTCGGGTATGCAGCCCTTTTTGCCATCGCCTATATCGACTTCCAAAGAAAAGCGGTAAGCCAAAGCGATGCCCTCTCGTTTCTCCCTCTTGGTAAACTCGGCCTCGCCCCATCATCCCAGGAAGAGAGCCATGTTTCATGGGCAGACAAGAAACTACGCCTGGCCTTCATCAAGAAGGGACAGGAGCGCCATCTCATGGCTGCCTGCCCGCAGATGATCCTTCCTGACGGGACAGTGGGCCTTGATATCGACATCACTTTGGTACAAGAGAGAAATGCCGAGAGCCTGAACATCGCAACCAGCTGGAAGGAACAGAGAAAAGCCTTCTATCTCAACGAAAAGATCAACTGCCTGGCGGCAAAAGGCACTGTGCGCAGAGGTTTGGAAGTTGAAAACCTCTTGCTTGGGGAAGCGTGGGGAGTCTTGGACTGGGGAAGGGGCCGGTGGACCTATACCAACACCTGGTACTGGGCAAGTGTCTCCACCTTGGTTGAGAACGTTCCCTTCGGCCTGAATCTGGGGTATGGATTCTCAGACAGGACTGTGGCAAGTGAGAATGCCATCATCTACAACCACATCATTCATAAGCTGGGCAACGTGACCTTCTCCTTCGACAAGGAACATCCGGAAAAGCCTTGGGAGATACAGGATGCGGAAGGCAGGCTCAAACTCACCTTCGAACCCGTCGTGGACAGAAGCAGCACCACCAATTTTGTGCTCATCAAGAGCAACCAGCATCAATATTTCGGAACATACCGCGGCATGTGCATCCTTGACGACGGTACGACGCTTGCAATCACGGATGCATTGGGCTTCGCAGAGGAGGTATACAACCGCTGGTAAGGGAATTTTCCCATTTAGGATGTTTCTGTCT
>RZYT01000169.1 GCA_009930195.1 Spirochaetia bacterium
CACACCCGTTCCCATCCCGAACACGGAAGTTAAGCACCCTCACGCCGATGGTACTACGGTTAGCCGTGGGAGAGTAGGTAGCCGCCGGGCCTCTTTTTTTCTTCTTTTCCCTTCAGCCTTATGCTGCAGCCCTCCTTCGTGGAGGGTTCTTTTTTGCCCTTCCTATTGCTCTCATTTACGGCTATACTTGCGCAGAGGAGGCTTCTGTGGCATTGATTCCCTTCTTCAAACCCACCCTTCGCAGAAAAGACATGGATGCGGTACTGCAGACCATGGTCGATGAGAGAATCGGTCCAGGCGAGCGCAAGAATGAGTTTTTGCGGCAGTTCTGTACGCTCATCGGAGCAAAAGGCGGATTCGCCCTCCGTTCCTATGTGGATGCGCTGCGCCTTGCCTTGCAGGCATGCAACCTTGGCCCTGGGGCAAAAGTTGGCGTAAGTGCACTCTCTCCTCTGCTCTACCAGTGGGTTGCAGACCAGCTGGGGCTTGTCCTTGTGCTTGGGGATACTGACAGTGAACACGGATGCCTTTCCCAGCAAGAGGCGCTCAGGCTTGCCAACGAAGGGTGTGAAGCCCTGTTGGTCCATGAACCGATGTGTCAGATTCCCTATGGGTGCGACTATCGGCAATTCGGCATCCCCGTCATTGAGGATTGTACCCAGAGTCTGGGAAGCAAATATGAGGAAACTTCTTCAGGCAGCTTTGGTGATCTGGTTGTCTGTGCCTTCGAAGAGGATGGGGTGGTGAGCACCGCAGGCGGGGCTGCCCTGGTCTATCATGATGATGAGTGGGATGCCGTGATTGATGACAAATTGGGGTTTGCAAAGGCGTATACCGAACTGCCCGACATGAATGCAGCGCTTGGGATCATCCAGCTTGCCACCCTCGGCGACCAATTGGCAAAACGCAGGGAGTTTTACTCACTCTTCTCCAAGGCCCTCCTGAAAACACCAAACAAGCTCTATGGGATCGGGAACATCGATTTCCTGAGCAATGGGTTTGGCTTTTGTACCGTGCTTGATTCCCGTGCAGAGGATGCGATCAAATTTGCGAACAAGTATCAGGTATCGGCAAGGAAAACCTTTTCGGGCAGCCTGGCAGCAGAACACAGTGATCGATTCGATCTCTTTCCGAATGCACTGCCGCCCTTTCTCAGGGCAATTTCGCTCCCCATCTATCCCTTTCTGAAGCAATCGGATGTAGAATTGCTCATGAAAGTCATCTCGCACCTGAGCTAAGGAGTCACCTATGGAACAACGGTCAGTACAGCGCGTGCTCATCATCGCGAACTGGAGAAAGGAAGCTTCGCATACCTTGTCGCAGACCATAGCGGACTACTTGCTGAAGAAGGGGATTGCCAGCACCATCTTCCGCACCAACGCTGAGGACGAAGTCCTGCAGGTGGAAAAGGGTACCGATCTCGTCATCTGCTTGGGCGGGGATGGAACCGTACTGTATTGTGCACGCTATCTGCAGGACCATGGCATCCCCATCCTGGCCATCAACCTGGGAACGTTTGGATTCATCACCGAAATCTCGGTTGATGAGTGGCAGGAAGCCATTGATTTCTATCTTGAGGGAAAGAATTGCATCAGCCGCAGGTTGATGATACGGGTGTCGGTGATCCGGGAGGGATCCAAGGTTTTCCATGCCCATGCACTCAATGAAATGGTTGTCTCGTCCAGTGGCATCAGCAAGGTGATCAGCATGGCCTTGCGCATCGGTGATACCGAGGCCGGCTATTTCCGCTCAGACGGTATCATCGTGGCAACCCCCACCGGATCGACCGGCTACAGTTTGGCAGCAGGCGGTCCCATCCTTGATGTTGACCTTTCCACGCTCATCATCACCCCAATCTGCCCCTTCACGCTCTCCAACCGGCCGTTGGTGGTCAGTGGGGAGTCGAACATCACCATCACCATTCCCTCCGGCCAGAGAACGGGCCTGTCACTTTCCCTTGATGGCCAGCAGAACTTCACCCTGATGGAGGAAGATGTCATCGTTGTGGAGAAATCGCGCAGCAAGGCTCTTCTGGTTACAAGCAAACGACGCAATTACATAGAAGTACTCCGTGATAAACTGAATTGGTCTGGAGGAGGCTTCCATGCTTGAACGGCTTGAGATTCATAATTATGCCCTGATCGAAGACAGTGTTCTGGAACTTGAGAAGGGTTTTTCCGTAATCACCGGTGAGACGGGTGCCGGTAAGTCCATCATCCTGGGAGCACTCTCTCTTCTCTTGGGAGAGAAGACCGAGGTTCAGTCGATCCGCAGCGGATGCGATTCGGCAACGGTAAGTGCCAGTTTCTTTGTCCACTCGCCCGTGCCTCCCCACCTTGGCTCCTTTCTTGAACGGGAGCAATTGGAGCTGGAGGATGACACCTTGCTTGTCTCTCGTACGATCAAGAGCAACGGAAGATCCTCCATCACCATGTGCGGAAGACTCTGCACCCGGAGCGACCTTGCCCTGATCACCAGCGAGCTGCTGGATATCAGCGCTCAGCGCGATCATCAGAGTCTTCTCTCCAGCGCTCATCAGTTGGCTGTCCTCGATTCGTTCGGCTCGGTAGGTGAGCAGAAGGGATCCTATCGCATCTGTTATGAGCGTGTCGTTGAACTGAAAACACAATACCGTCAGTATCTGGAGAAGATGGAAGCTTCCAAACGGGAAGAGGACTATCTTCGGTTTGCTGTGGATGAGATCGTGAAAGTCGGGCCAAAATCCGGCGAAGATGAGGAAATCCAGGAACAGGTACGCCGCATTGCCTCGTTTGAGCAGATCTATGATGCGTTGAGTCTTTGTATGGAACTGCTGCATGGCGGTGGAGAGAACACCCAAGGTGCGTTGTCCCAACTTCACCAAGCGAAGACCCAGTTGGAGCATGCCCAAAAAGGTGATCCCTCGCTCTCAGCATATGCCCAGCGGTTGGAAAGTGCGAGTATTGAGCTGGAAGACATCTACGAGTCACTCCGTGATTATCTGGGGGGAATGAGTTACAGCGAGGCGGAGCTTGACCGTCTTCAGGGGCGGCTTGCACTCTTGCAACGCCTGAAAAAGAAGTATGGATACAGTCTGGACGCTGTGCTTGCCTTCCTCGCTGAGAGCCAGCAGAAGCTCAATCTCTCCGAAGAGGGGGAGATACTTCTCAGCAAACTCGAAAAACAGATATCCCTGGCAAACCAGGAACTGGCAAATGCCGCATTGGTTTTGCGTACCAAGCGAAGGGAGGCTGCACAACGTTTGCAGGAGGACGTCGAGCAACGGCTGAAAAGCCTGGGCATGAAAGAGGCACGGTTCTCGATTCTCTTCCAGGAGACCGAGCCAGGCCCTAGCGGCAGTGATGAGGTCAGTTTTGCCATCTGTGCAAACCCCGGCCTTCCCATGCGCTCAATCAAGGATGTCGCCAGTGGGGGAGAGCTTTCCAGGATCATGCTGGCGGTGAAAACCTCGTTGGCAGAAAGTGACAGCATTCCGACGCTCATTTTCGACGAAGTCGACGCAGGGATCGGGGGCAGCGTGGCCCTGGCTGTTGCCCAACAGCTGGTACATCTAGGCCGCACCCATCAGGTTATCGTCATCACCCATCTTGCATCCATTGCAAGCAAGGCCGATACCCAGTTTGTGGTAAGCAAGGATATCCGGAACCAGATGAGTTATTCGACGATCAGGATTGTGAAGGGCGATGCACGCCAAAAGGAGATCGCACGCATGCTCAGCGGCGATGATAACAGTCCAGAGAGTCTGGAACACGCAAAGAAACTCTTGCAGGAGACACCATGAGTATGGAGTATTATTCGCAGGAACAGGGGTTTGCCTACGGCGAACCGAACCAGATGCCGTTGGCCAGGATTACCATGCGCAAGCTCAATGAGAAGACGTATGCCATTGATCACACCTATGTATCGCCGCAGCTGAGGGGGCAGGGGATTGCAAAGGTGCTGGTCAACATGGCGGCCCAGAAGGCCCGCAAGGAAGGGTGCACCATCGCCCCGCTCTGCTCCTATGCACGCAGGGCGATGGAGGACGATCCCTCCCTCAAGGACCTCATCGAACCCTAGCAAAGGATGAGATCGAAGTTCAGCACCTTTCCCAATGCATTGATCAGGGCGATGTCAGTATTGCTTTCTGTCTTTTTCTGCATGCACAGATAGGGATATACAGCATCCTGAATGGCGGTGAGGTCAGGCTGGAAGCGCTTCTCCCGCACAATTTCCAGAAATTCCAGCATGAACCGGATGTTCGCATTGCTCAGGCCGTAGGTCTTGACCTTCTTCGCCATATTGGTCATCTCGGAATCGAAGATGGAGGCGATCAGTTCGAGATCCGGTTGCTTGCCATACTTGAGGAAGAAGTCGAGCATCAGCTCAAAATCAGATTTGAACTCATCCCACATCGTAAGCGTTCCGTACGTGAACAGGCTCTTGATGGCACTCAATGAGGAGCCTATCAACTGCTGGTACAGCGAGCCCATCGGCAGATAGGGAACGTGTTTTGCCAAACTTGCATAGTAATAGAGATTATGGGAGAGCTCCTTGATCTGCTTCTCGTCAAGCATGCAGACATTCTGGTCAATCTGCGTGAACAAGAGGTCGCGCATTCTCAAGGGGATGTCCTCATGGGTGAGGAAGTAGGTCTGGTTCTCCTCATGCCGGCTCTGTATGGTGATGGTGTACTGCAGCACCGCGGCCTCAGGGTGGGGATCGATGACCGTACACAGGTAGTCGTCCAGAGACTGCTTGTTGCTGATGGCCAGCACCATGGTTTCTGCATCCTGATGCTTGACCTCAACCAACCTGAAGTACCCGTAGCTTTCCTCAAAGTCATCGTGCAGCGTGATGCGTCGATTGAGGGTGAAGAAGAGAGCTGCCTCAACCTCTCCGCTGAGCTCTTTCAGGGCTTCAAGGGCCAAGGTCCTGCCTGTTCCATCCTGCTTGCGGTTTGC
>RZYT01000170.1 GCA_009930195.1 Spirochaetia bacterium
CAGGACAACTCGCTGGCGTTCCTGTCCCTGCGCTGGTATTTCTGACATCATGGATGCATATTCACAAGAGGCTGCCGATCAACGGCAGCCTCTTTGCTTTGGGAATTCAGTTAGGGAGCCCCCTCACGCAAGGAGCTCCCAACCGTGTTGACTATCAGCCGATCATGGCCTCAAGGTCATCCTCAACCGAAGAGATTCCGGCAATGCCGAAGTTCTCAACCAGCACATTGGCCACATTCGGAGAGAGGAATGCAGGCAGTGTGGGGCCAAGGTGGATGTTCTTCACACCCAAGTAGAGTAGAGCAAGCAGCACGATGACGGCCTTCTGCTCGTACCAGGCAATGTTGTAGGCTATCGGAAGATCGTTGATGTCGTCCAGACCGAAGACTTCCTTCAGCTTCAAGGCAATGAGTGCCAAGGAGTAGGAGTCATTGCACTGACCAGCATCGAGCACACGCGGGATACCACCAATGTCACCAAGGTTGAGCTTGATGTACTTGTACTTGGCGCAGCCTGCGGTCAGGATGACCGTGTCCTTGGGAAGAGCCTTTGCAAACTCGGTGTAGTAGTCCCTGCTCTTGGAGCGGCCGTCACAGCCACCCATGACCACGAACTTCTTGATCGCACCACTCTTCACGGCATCCACCACCTTGTCTGCAAGGGCGAAGACCTGCTCGTGGGCGAAACCGCCTACCAACTCTCCATCCTCAATCTGGGTCGGAGCGGGACAAGTCTTGGCAAGAGCGATGATCTCGCTGAAGTCCTTTTGCTCGCCAATGGTGCCATCGATGTGCTTGCAGCCGGGGAAGCCGGTTGCCCCGGTGGTATAGAGCCTGTCCTTGTAGGAGGCTGCAGGGGGTACGATGCAGTTGGTGGTCATCAGGATCGGACCATTGAAGGATTCGAACTCCTTCTTCTGCATCCACCAGGCGTTGCCATAGTTTCCGTAGAAGTTGGGGTACTTCTTGAAAGCGGGATAGTAGTGGGCAGGAAGCATCTCGGAGTGGGTGTACACGTCAACACCGGTTCCCTGAGTCTGCTCAAGCAGCATCTCGAGGTCGCGAAGGTCATGACCGCTGATCAGGATGCCGGGGTTCTTGCCGACACCAAGCTTGACGCGGGTCATCTCAGGATTGCCGTAGGCACCGGTATTGGCACCATCGAGCAGGGCCATGCCGGCCACACCCCACTTGCCGGTTTCCAAGGTCAATGCAACCAGCTCGTCAACACTCTTCTCCTCAAGGATGTCGGCAAGGGCCTTCTGGATGAAAGCATCGAGCTCCTCGTTGTCCTGGATGAGATTGTTTGCATGCTTGCTGTAGGCACTCACGCCCTTCAGACCGTAGGTGATCAGCTCCTTGAGAGAGCGCGCATCCTCGTTGGTTTCACTGAGAACACCCACCTGCTTGGAAAACTCCGCATAGGTGGAGGCATCGGTGTTGTTGTACAGGGCAGCCTCGCTCAGACCTTCCTTGTTGGAAAGGGAGGGAAGCAGGGACTCCTTGGTTGCAATGGTAAGTAGGATTCTCTCCACCACCTTCTCATCATCAAAGTTTGCATTGGTGATGGTCTGGAAGAGGTTGTAGGAGACGATGTGGTTGACGTCTTTGCCAACCTGCTTGCCTTCAGCACGCAAACGGGTAGTCACTTGGCTCAAGCCTTTGGTTACCCAGATCATGAGATCCATCAGGTTTGAGGTCTCGGGCTGCTTGCCGCATACGCCGACCTGTGTGCATCCGAAATTCCGTGCGGTTTCCTGGCACTGGAAACAGAACATCTTGTTGTCCATTCGTTTTCTCCTTGGTTTTTTCTAAAAGATGACTACCAGAAACATTTTGAAACGCTCTGGTGCGAAAATTGCGTGTGGGACACTGCTGGGCATCAGGATCGACTCCCCTGCCTTCAGCAGAAACTTGTCTCCATCGATGGTGACCTCTCCCACCCCGTCAAGGGCAACGACCAAGGCATCCCCGCCACTGGCATGGGTGCTGATTTCCTCCCCTTGTTCGAAGGCGAAGAGCGTCAGGCTGTGATGCTTGTCCTGGGCGAGCGTTTTGCTTACCACTTGGCCTTCCTGATACTGGACCTGGTCGGCGAAGAGCAGCACTTCACTGCTTTTGAAATTCTTGATCATACCATCGTGCTCCTTTGTGAGAGTATGCTTGTACCGTACACGACATTTCTCTAGTTGTATGTTGTATTTCCAACATACATACAAAACTTCACTTTTTGTGAAAACCTTGTTCTTGCCTTGAAAACCTCCTATACTCAGCCGTATGAATGGTGGGGGTGCACACGCTTGGGAATCGTAGAATTACTCCTGGTATCCGTTGGGCTTGCCATGGATGCCTTTGCCGTCTCTCTGTGCAAGGGACTGAGGATGCGGAAGATCAACTACAGCCAAGCCTTCGTCATCGCCCTCTTCTTCGGCTTCTTCCAAGCAGCCATGCCGCTTCTGGGCTGGCTTCTCGGTATGCAATTTGAGCGGTACATCACCGCTGTCGACCACTGGATCGCGTTCATCCTCCTTTCCATCATTGGATCGAAAATGCTCTACGACTCCCTGACCGAAGACCCCTCCTGTCCCGTCGAGACGGTGACCCGGCTCGATCTGAGGGAGTTGCTGCTGCTCTCCATCGCCACCAGCATTGACGCACTGGCAGTGGGTATCACCCTCGCCTTTCTCAAAACGGACATTTTCCTCTCCGTCTCAATGATCGGTGTGGTTACCTTCCTGCTCTGCCTAGCAGCGGTTGCCATCGGCAACCGCTTCGGAAACCGGCTGCAGAGCAAAGCCGGAATCCTCGGTGGGGTGGTGTTGATCCTCATCGGATTGAAGATCCTCCTCTCCCACCTGGGCATCATCCACTTCTAGTTCTTGTCGTCCTCCGGCTCACCACGAGTCACCTTTCCCATCAGGAAGAACGCAACAAGCATGGCTACCGACCCATACAGGAAAATGGCCCTGAACCCAAAAAGATCTATGAAAGCACCTGTTATGGGTGGCGAGATGATCGAGGCAAGCTGGCTGAAGAAGTAGTAGAGACCTGTGTAGATTCCCACCGTCTGGTAGGTGGACATCTGCCAGAGCATGGGGAAGCTGTTGGTCACCACCGATACCCAGAAGATGCCGAAGCAGAACAACAGAGCCCAGAAAGTATACTGTCTGAGAGATGCACTCATCGCTGATGTCAGCGGATCGTGGAAGAAGATGAGGGCAAGCAGGACCACGAGAATCGAAAGGGAGACCCTGATCGTTTTCTTGCGTCCGATGCGGTGGGCAACAACACCTGAAGGAATGGCAAAGATGGCATAGGCTATGCCGACCATACCGGCTGCAAGGCTTGCCGTCCCGCTGCTGGTCTGCAAAATATCCTTTGAGTAGAGGCCGACGAAGGGAAGAATGCCCTGGTAGCCGATGAACCAGAAAAGCAAGGAGAGGAGGATGAACAGCGCACTCTTGTCCTTCTCGGAGAAGATGACCTGCAGTGAATGCAGGATCGGTTCCTTCTTATCGCTCTCGGTCAGCTCGACCGCCTTTTTCTCCTTGACGAAGAAGAAGAGCAGGAGCACCGCCACAATGACCAGGACAGAGGAGATGGGGAACGCAAGGATGTCGGTGGTGGGACCGAGCCCGGGAAGGTTGATGGGAATGTCCATCAGCCGCGCAAGGCCGACCGTGCCGACAATGGTCGCGATGCCACCCATGGTGTTGATCACCCCGTTGGCCTCACTGCGCAAATCGCCGGGGATCATATCGGGCATCAGTGCAACGACCGGACCACGTACCGCCTGTTTGAACAGATTCAGGATAAAGACCAGTATGATCAAAAGCCAGAGGCTGGAGAGTGCGGAGAACGGAATCAGACCGAATGCAACTGCCGTAATGGGAAGGCAGACCAGGATGAAGGGCATCCTTCGGCCAATGCGAGTCCGGGTACGGTCGCTTATGGCACTGAACACCGGAATCAGGAAGATGGCGAGCATGTTGTCAAACGTCATGATCGAGCCTATCAGGGCTTTCGATTCTATGAAGCGTGCCAGGAAAATCGGCACATAGGTATCATATAAGGGGTCCATCAATCCCATGGTGAAAAATCCAAGCCCAATAAGGAAGGTCGTAAGATAGTACCCCTTCAGACCCCGTTTCTGTTGTTTGGCCATACCGCATCTCCTTCGTAAGCGCACACGTGATTTTAGTGTACCATGAAATGCTGAACCTGCAGATAGGAATCCAAGGCTCTGGACGAAATTCACGCTTTACGATACACCAAGGTCATGCACCAGACACCGAGCAATGCGCTCATCACCACCAGAGACGAACTCGAGAAGCGCCTTGACCTCACCGCTGAGGAGCTGGCGTTCGATTACCATACCACCCAGGTTCTGCCGCTGCGCATCCCCTCCAATTTCTTGGATCTGATCGACACGAACGACCCGCATGATCCCATCAGACGCCAAGTGGTACCCACCTCTGCTGAATTGGACTGCCATCCCCAGGAAGATCTCGATCCGCTTGCAGAAGTGAGTCACAGCGTCACCCAACGGCTCATCCACCGCTACCAGAGCAGGGTTGCCTTCCTTACGACAGACATCTGCCCGATCCATTGCCGCCACTGTTTCCGCCGGCGTTTCACCGGTACCTTCCAGGGACCGGCTACTGATGAAGAGATAGAGGAGGCATCGTCGTACGTGGCCGCGCATCCCGAGGTAAAGGAGATCCTTTTCACAGGAGGAGACGTTCTTACCCTCTCCGATGCACGACTGAGGAGTATGATCGCAGCATTCCGAAGCAAGCGCAAGGATTTGGTCATACGCCTGTGCACCCGGATGCCAGCCTCCTACCCGATGCGAATCACGAAGGCTCTCATAGCTATGCTGGGCGAGTTCTCCACCGCCCCCTTCTATCTCATGACCCAGTTCAACCA
>RZYT01000171.1 GCA_009930195.1 Spirochaetia bacterium
ATGAGTGAGCTCAAGCAGATCGCCGACAAGATCACGGTCATTCGTGATGGCGAGTACATCGGCACCCGCGATACGCAGGAAGCAACCACCGATGAACTCATTGCCATGATGGTCGGCCGCAAGCTCACCAACTACTATACCCGTACATTCGGCAACCCCACGAAGAAAGTGCTTGAGGTCAAAAACCTCAGTGCAGGCAAGTTGCTCAAGGAAGTTTCGTTCCATCTCAACAGTGGGGAGATTCTTGGTTTTGCTGGCCTAGTGGGTGCCGGCCGCAGTGAAGTGATGCGGTGCATCTTCGGCATCGACCCCTTTGAGAAGGGGCAGATCCTGCTGGACGGGGAGGAAGTCACCATCTCCAACCCAGAGGAAGCTATGAAGAAAGGCATTGCGCTGGTTCCTGAGAGCCGCAAGCGCGAGGCCCTCTTCCTGGCCCAGTCGGTGAAGTACAACATCACCATCAAGGCACTGGGAGAGTTCATCCGAGGCATTCATGTGAACAATGCCCGTGAGCATGAGATTGCCAAGAAGTATGTGGATGTGATGGCCATCAAGACCCCATCCTTCCAACAGACGGTGGGTAATCTATCCGGAGGCAACCAACAGAAGGTGGTCATCGGCAGATGGCTGGCAACCAATCCCAAGATCCTTATTCTCGACGAACCTACACGTGGTGTGGATGTCGGGGCAAAGGCTGAGATCTATTCCATCATGAATGATCTGGTGAAAGAGGGAGTTGCCATCATCATGATCTCCTCGGAGTTGCCCGAGGTCATCAATATGAGCGACCGTGTCGTCGTCATGAGCAATGGCAGGATCACCGGGTGTCTTCCCCGCGAGGGACTGACACAGGAAAAGATCATGTACCATGCCACACAATTTTCTACACCTGATCGTTAAGGGGGACCTATCAGCATGAACACCAAGACCACCAATGCCGCATCGAAAGGCCGAACGTTGCAGCTTGCACATAATCCGATCGTCGCTTTCGGCAAGGAGAACCTGGGCATTCTCATCGGACTGCTCGTCCTGTGTGCCTTGCTCTCCTTCTTCTCACCTGTATTCCTTTCCAAGAACAATATCCTGAACGTGTTGCGTCAGGTTGCCACCAATCTGTACATTGCATGCGCAATGACCATGGTCATCATCCTGGGAGGCATCGACCTTTCGGTTGGTTCCACCATTGCACTCAGCGGTGTCATTACCGGTGGGTTCATCGCCTTTGAAGGCCTCCCCTTGTGGGTTGCAGTCCTGTGCGGCTTGCTTGCCGGTGTGGTTGTCGGGGCATTCAACGGCTTTCTGATCTCAAAGACCACCATTCCCCCCTTCATCGTCACGCTTTCGACCATGAACATTGCCCGTGGAGCCTCGTACGTGTACACCGGAGGACAACCCATCCGCGTCATGTCCGATTCCTTCAACTTCATTGGTGCCGGGTACATCGGGGACATCCCGATGCCGATCATCTATCTGGTGATCATCGTCATCATCTCTGTCTTGATCATGTCCAAGTCAAAGCTTGGCCGCCATATCTATGCAGTGGGAGGCAACCCTGTTGCTGCCCGCTTCAGTGGTATCAAGAACAGCCGCGTGCTCTTCTTCGCCTACCTGTTCAGCGGCATCATGAGCGCCATCGCCGGCATCGTACTTGCTTCGCGCATGTTCAGCGGCCAGCCCACCGCAGGTCAGGGAGCTGAGATGGATGCCATCGCTGCTGTCGTTCTGGGTGGCACCAGCATGAGCGGCGGTGTAGGCAAGATCGGCGGTACGGTCATCGGGGCCTTGATCATCGGTGTGTTGAGCAACGGTCTGAACCTGCTCGGCATCAACTCCTTCTGGCAGTACATCGTCAAGGGTGTTGTCATCCTGATCGCCGTCTATGTCGACTTCCTGAAGAAGGGCAAGGGCAAGTAAGCAGGCAACACAAAAGATCCCCCAGAAAAACAGGTTCCGAAGAACCTGTTTTTTCTTGCCCGATCGCTTGCTCAATACTCGGTGATCAACACATAGCGGGGTTTCTCATCCTCCTCGATGAGGGGGAAGCGGGGCAGGTTCTCAAAAAAGCGATTGTCGATGTTGTCATCGTTGACCGCACTCACCTCACCTATCAGCACCTTGCCCGTCCCTTTCTTTGCGTAGAAGCGGTGATACATGCCCTGTACGAGGGTGATGCTCATGCCCGGGTGCAAGACGACAGGCTCGCCGGCTTCAAAGACATGGCGCGTACCGTCGATGCTTACCTCAACCGGCGTATCGAGCTTATGTTCTTCGGCGTTGCTGTTCCACAGCTCCACAACCAGATCCCCTCCCCCACGATTGATGATGTCCTCCATCTTCGACCAGTGGAAGTGGATGGGGGTTTCCTGTTCCTCGTCAGAGATGAGCAGCTTCTCCGCATACGGCTTGGGGTAGGTCTTCTTGTCGTGCTGGTTTCCATTGCGGATGGTCAGGACAACCAGACCCCGATGGGCAAAGTCATCGCAACCGAAGTCGGTGATGTCCCAACCAAGCATGTTGTCCTTGATCTCCTGGCTGCTCTCCTTTTTCTCCTCCCAGATTTCCGGAGTCCAGTAGGCAAATTGCGGTATCTTGAAGTTGTGACTGTCAATGAAGCTGATGGCCTCATCTATGAGGCGGTTGATTTCCGATCGTTTCATGCTGTTCTCCCTATGGTAGTCTCACCTCCATGATACCCCGCCTCTTGTGCCAACTCAACAGATACTTGTGCTTGCCAATGCCACATTTCTTGACTGTAGGCGATATGCGTGTATACTGAAACTTCCCATACCCACCATGGATAGAAGACAGCCGACATCGATGGACACAAACTCGGTTTTCCTCGCTTTCAAGTACGTAGGATGCATTATCCTCCTGCTGGTGGGTCTGTATGTCCCGCTGCAGGCACTGCCGGAACCATCAGTCAGCATCCGTCAGCAGGTGAGTCTGGACAGCAATGTGATGTATGGGAACGTACTTGCCTCAAGCACCCTGCTCACCACATCCGTTGATGACCTCAGTCTTACCATCGGGTTGAGAGTACTGGAAGACCTTAGGGATGTGACCGTGCAGGCAGCGTATGCACTTCCCTCCTCCTTGACGTTGACCAGAGGAGCTATGGAAGCTGCGGCGCATGTGGGATGGGGCCTTGCCGATAGCAGCCATATGGATGGCGTACTCGCGTATGCTCAACAACTGGATGTCGGGACCATGGTGTCAGCCAATCTGGCCTTGGGTATCCAGGCACATGCCTCTCTGATTCCTTCACTGGAGGAACCGCTGTTCAATCTTCTTCCCTATCTTCGGTTGAGTCTTTCCGTTGCACCGATCGATAAACTATTCCTCACCACGACACTCTCCACCACCACGCTCTTTGAATACAGCGCCCAATGCTGGGCTCCGGTGGTTGGCATTGATGCTGCCTATCGATTCACCAATGCTGTGTTGGTTGGCTTCAGTGCTTTTGTACGATTTTCGGATATCCATCCGGAGACGGTGCTCATCCTTTCCCAGGAGGTAGGCGTATATGTCATACTCCAAAGCTAGGTTTGGCATCATCATGCTGCTGTTGCCTCTGTTGGCAGGGTGTGCTCCGCTAGATCTTGCGAACATTGAAAGTGATGCTCCTTCAGCCAGTTTTGACGAGCCTGTCGGCAGTGCAAGCAGCTCCTTCTCCTTCTTGGTCTTCAGTGATCTGCATTTCGGAAGGGAAAACAGCGGAGTCTACTGGAAGCATGATGTGTTCCTGGATTGGCTGGATGCCTACCCCACCTCCTTGGCGTTCGCCCTGAACCTTGGGGACCTGACCAGTGAGTCGAGGGAAGATGAGTATCGGAAGGCGGCCGACTTCCTGCAGGAACTGAAAGCCAGGGGGGTGGATACCCACTCATTGGTGGGAAACCACGACGTAAGGAATGATGGCAGGTCATTGTTTCGAAGATACATCCATCCAGAGACTGCCGGGCGTTTCAGCTACGGAGGAATCTCGTTCTATCTGTTGGACAGCGGCAATGCCAGCTTGGGCAGAACACAGCTCAAAGCACTCATCAAACAAGCTTCCCTAGACCCCAATCCCAAGATTTTTAGTTCGCATATTCCCTTTTACGGGGGGCCTGACATGTACTACTTCGGTCTTTCCGATGCGTGGGAGCGCACGTTGCTGGTGAATACCGTCTTGGATGCCAAGGTCGGTCTTGTTCTCTCTGGACACCTGCATCTTTCGGAGAAGCTGCACCACTTCAATGAAAAAAGCGCAGAATTGGTCTGCGCTTCCTTCCATGGCAGGGATTCACTTATTGAACAGACGTTGCCAACCTGGTACGTCTGCTCGTACGATCACCAATCACATACGCTTACGGTCACTCGTTTCCAGGTGACCGAGGAGGATACAATCACCACACTCGTCATTGCGACGCTTGCCATTCCTTGCTGACCCTACTTCCTGAAGCCATCCCAGCTACCACCATCGGTTGAGCTCAGATCCTGTCGGGGATCAATATCCCGGTAGGACCAGTAGCCGGTGAACTTGCTCCTGTCGGGTGGGAAGACAAAACGGATCCTTCCATACGCATCACCCTCATGCCAGGTTCCCCAAATAGTCAGGCCATCCAGCGTACCTTCCAACGTGCCGGTACCGGTTGAGGTGATATACGATCCTTGTACGGACGTTCCGTCCTGCATCAGCTCCATCATGCCGAAATCTGTGGAGTAGGTGCCACTGATGTCGAACAGCGGACCTTTGGCAGGAGCTGCCGTACTTTTCTTCTGTACCGAAGGAGGAGCTTCTCCTGTGCGGTTCCCTACCCACGTGTCACCCGAGCCCGCTTTCGGCTCGATGTCATCATACGACCAGTAGCCGGAAAACGTATTCATATCCGGGGCAAAGACAAATGCTATCCTACCATTCCCGGATTCATCCTTCCAG
>RZYT01000172.1 GCA_009930195.1 Spirochaetia bacterium
TTGGAGATGTAGTGCCCGACCACCTCAATGAGCGGCTCATAGCCGACCAACTCATGGTCACTGGCAACCTCCAGCAAGGTTGAGGCAAAGCTTCCGCAGTCATCAAGGCTATCCAGGCTGGTCATCAGATGATGGACTGCCGTGGCACCTCCAAGAGCCTGCTTGTCCCACATGCCATAGGCATAGGTGTCGATGCTTGCCTGGATATGTTGTACCAGGTAGCGGTGGACTGCATGGGAAAGCTCCTCATCCAGCTCCTTGAGCATCCGCTCGCTTTCCACCAAGCCATACAGGGTCACCCCAAGCGGATAATTCCAGTGCCCGAAGAGGGGGTTCTCGTTGTAGATTCTCAGATAGGCGGCCTCGCCTTCCAAATGCCAGAAATCCATGACTCCCGAAGAAGTTTCGAACGGCTTGAGATATTGGACAGGAAAATCCTTTGGATGCTCCTCAAACGGACCGGCCAGCAGGAATGAGTAAGGGGACTCGGTTCCCAGGACAGGATTGAACAGCTTCACCCCTTCATTGCTCTTGGCATCCTGGATGCTGAGCACAACCGGTTTGCCGGTTTTGGCATAGAGGGTGAGTTGATGGACACCTCCGCCCAGCTCTACACTCTCCTGCATGATCTGCACACCATCCACCAGCAGTTCTGCGTTGCTTTCGATGGTACACCAGGTGCTCTCCTCCAACGCAAGGCTGGTTGTCATCACCACATAGGAACCCTCGGGAGCAAAGGGGAAGACCTGGGAGAGGTTCACCTCGTTTCCATCCCTTGCAAAAGGCTCCGGGTACCATTCGAGACTTCTCAGCGTCTGGGCATCCAGATGTTCAGGAACTTCGGCAAGCGGATGTGAGTACCAAACCCCTTCGCTCTCTTGCATCGGGGAGGGCATCAGAAAGTAGTAGTCAAGCTTTCCCACCCAGGTACCGAACTCACAACCAAAGCCACCGCTGGTATTCTCACATACCAAGACAAGGTCATTGGTGCCCTGTTGCAACTCAAGGTCAAAGATCTGTTTGGAATGGTAGCGTTCACTGAAGATGTCACTCGAGCCTGCAAGCTTGCCGTTGACGTAGATGCTGACAGGACCGAAGGGGATGAGGGCAAAACGCAACCCCATCGCCTCCCCTGCGGTATAGGTACCCCAGATGCAGGAGAAGCTTCCCAGCTGAGCC
Source organism: Spirochaetia bacterium (assembly GCA_009930195.1). Classification (GTDB taxonomy): domain Bacteria; phylum Spirochaetota; class Spirochaetia; order Sphaerochaetales; family Sphaerochaetaceae; genus Sphaerochaeta. Next base: position 1,180 of record RZYT01000172.1, read on the forward strand.
TCGGGCAGCAGGAGGCTGAGGTCTGCAAGGTAGCGGTAGTTTTCCCGCCGGAAGATACCCCGCCTGAGGAAGGGACGGTAGGTATAGCTGCCCTGTCCATGCTTGGAAAGGTAGCGTCTGATGATTGCCTGTGCTGCCTGCACCTCGGTTGCCTGGGCCATGCTTTTTGATCTGTCCATAGGTAAAGTATCGTATCACTCTACCGAGCATGCAAGCACAAAGCAGGGATTGTCCACACTTTTGTTCGGAGAACTCTTGCCAAAAAGGAGAAGATGCAGTACGTTAGTCATCGTTAACTTACAGGAGGGATCCATGCATACCCAGCGACAGGCAGAACTGATTGAAGCAGCCATCAGGCTTACCGCAGCAGATGGCATCCAAAAACTCACCATCCGCAATGTTGCAGCGGCTATCGGGGTAAGTGAGGCTGCTGTGTACAGGCATTTTGCAAGCAAACATGACCTGCTGAAGGCTATCATCGCCCACCTGGACTCTCTGCTTGCTCCGCAGTTCTCCGCCCTGCTCACCAGCGAACGCTCGTATGCAGATTCTCTGACCCAGTTCCTGTCCAACCTTTTCAGCCTGCTTGAGCACAATGATGCATTCAGCCTGATGCTTTTCGCAGAAGAAACCTTCAACGTCGACATCGAGCTCAAGCCCGAATTAGGCGCTTTGCTGTCCAAGAACCTCAAACAGATCACCAGATTTTATGAGCGGGCCATGGAGGACGGACGCTGTCGTACCGATCTTGGATCCGCCCAACTCGCCCTGATTACCTTCGGGACCATCCGGCTCTCCGTCTCTCGGTGGCATCTGGCAACCGAACGGCAATCCCTGTACTCCCAAGCACAGGAGATCGGAAAGAATCTGGGCCTGCTCTTCTCTCTGAACTGAACACAATCCCGTCATGCCCAGAGCAGGAGATTGTCTTGTGCCTGTATGTAAGTAAACGTTAACTATTATATATCGGAGGAATTATGCATTTTTTCACCGCCTTGGCAAAACGCCCCCTCACCCTCATGCTGCTGTTGCTTGCACTCACCATAGGGTTTGTGTTCTCCATAGCACAGAATGCCGACCTGGAAACTGACCTGGATGAGTACATGCCCAAAACACACCCTGCATTCGTCGCAAGCGATGAGGCCCAGGAGCTTTTTGGCATCAATGATGCAATACTCATCGTGGTGGAGCATCCGAGCGGCATCTACAACCAGCAGACGCTGGAAAAGATTGATGCCATCACCACGGGACTGGCCGAGGAATTCGATGCTTTCAGCTCGGTCACCAGTCTCACGACCGCCGACAACATCAAGAGTTCCGATGGCTTTTTGGAAGTGGAACCCTTCTATACGGGGAATACCAGCGAAGAAGCCATTGCCACCATGCAGGCTGAGGTACAGGCAAACTCCATGATATATGGACGCAATGTCAGCAAGGATGGGACAGCAACGCTCATCATCGCCGAACTCACCGAAGATGCCGACTCCAAGGCACTGCAGGAGGAACTGAAATCCTGGATCGTCCAATGGGAGGGACCTGAGCGGGTACTCATGGCCGGTCGGCCTGTGATAGAGGGATCCTTGGCCGAATTGGGACCGAAGGACATGGCCATCATGTTCCCGCTGGTCATCGTGACCATGATCATCCTGCTCTTTCTGTTGCTGCGCTCGGTGCGTGACACCGCCCTCAATATGGTCATCGTCCTGTTCGGAACCCTGCTCTCCTTTGGCCTGATGACGATGCTGGGAGTACCCATCTATGCCGTTGATACGATGATACCCGTCATGCTGATCGCCATAGGGGTAGCTTACGGCATCCATATGCACAACACCATCCATCACCTGATGGAAGAGAAGCCGGACATCACCAAGCAGGAGCTTGCCGAGCAGTCGCTGAAACTGATGATCCGTCCGATCATCATGACAGCCATCACCACAGCCATCGGCTTTGTGGCCTTGATGAGCAGCGAGGTGCTCCCTGTGCGCTATTTCGGGCTGTTTGCCGCTATCGGCGTGCTGGGGGAGATGGTGCTGGCACTGCTGCTCTTCCCTGCCTCAATCCACCTTCTGGGAAAGCCTGTCTACCGGTCGGCCAAAAAGACCTTGGGCAAACCGGCCTATTCCGATCACCTCAAGGCGTTGGTGGTTGGACACCCCAAACTCGTCACCGTGGTGAGCTTGCTTGTCCTGCTGGTCGGCATCTGGGGCACTACCAAGGTGTGGATCGATACCAGCTTTCTGGCGAATTTCGAAGAGGACAGTTCCATTGTCCAGATCGACGAACTGGTGAATGAGAAATTCGGGGGGACTTCCACCCTGAATATCATTCTCAGCTCAGACCAAGTCGACCGCTTCAAGGATCCCGAACTGCTCAAGACCATGGATGCCATGCAACAGGAGTTGGAAGCCAATCCAATGGTGGGTAACACGCTCTCCCTGGCAACCTTCATCAAGCAGATGAACCAGGTCATGCTTGAGCATGAGGAGGGCAGCCACAGCATCCCCGACTCCCAGGAGATGATCAGCCAATACCTGCTGCTCTACGAGTTCTCCGGTGACCCGGAATCGCTTACCCAGGTTGTTGATTACGAGTATACGAGTGCAAACATCACCGTACAGCTGAAGAGTGACAGTTCCGCTGTCCTGAAACAGATCATAGCGGTGATCGACACCTACCTCCCCGCTCTCGAGAAACAGGACGTCTTTCTTGGGTATGCAGGCAGCGGATACAAGGCCTTCGTGTTCAGCGAACTGCTGCTTGAAGGGCAGATTGTCAGCCTGATCATCAGTTTCGGGATCATCATCCTGCTGTTGACACTGCTGTTCAGGAGTTTGCGCATCGGTTTGGTAGGAACCTTTCCCATTGCCATCACCGCAGTGGTGAACTTCGCTGTCATGGGATTCCTGCAAATCCCGCTCAGCAGCGCCACCGCCCTGATCACCAGCATTGCCATCGGAATCGGGGTCGACTATGCAATCCATTTCCTGGAGCACTACACCAATGCCAGGCTATCTGGTGCATCCATCGAAGAAGCTACCACCGAGACGCTGGCACATACCGGAAGGGCAATCATCTTCAATGCCATCGCGGTGATGGGAGGCTTTGCCATCCTGTTGTTCAGCGTCTTCCCCCCCAACCGTCAGGTAGGGGCCCTCATTGTCCTCAATATGGCAACCAGTGCCTTGGGCACACTCACCATTCTCGTGGTGGCTGTGCAATATCTCGACCGGAAGCATGTGTTTCTTCCGAAGCACGTGAAACTAAAATAGGAAGGAGTAAACCATGAAACGAACAAGCATACTTATGCTTCTCATGCTCAGCATCGCACTCAGCCTGTCAGCCGCTGAGCTTGACGGGACACAGGTGATGTGGGAAGTCTACAACCGTGACAGTGGGGATACGATGAGCGCAAACCTCATCATGACCATCACCAATGCCCGTGGCTCGGTCAGGGAGCGCAGCATCGCCCAATACCGCCAGGACCTCGATGGGGTGGAGAGCAAGCTGATGTTTTTCCTCTCCCCCAGTGATGTACGCAACACCAGCTTTCTCAGCTTCAGCTATGAGGATGGGAGAAACGATGACCAATACATCTACCTGCCCGCCCTCAAGCGGGTGAAGCGCATTGCCAGCGACAGCAAGAACGACTCCTTCATGGGATCGGACTTCACCTATGACGACATGGGAAGCAGGCATCCTGACCTGGACAGGCACACCGTCCTCAGG
>RZYT01000173.1 GCA_009930195.1 Spirochaetia bacterium
GACAAACTCAGTCGCTCCCTCCTCACAAGTAGTATAGCTATGCTGCTTTACTACTCCGCATCCCTCTCGTTCGGTGTGGTATTCAACGAGTTGCACCTGCCCTACATTGCTCTCTTTGCGGGAACGTTGTTTTCCCTGATCTGGTTGCTTTCCCAGGAAAAGACTGACTACTCATCAATTCGGCTGCCCTACAAGTCCATCCATGCGTTTCTGATTGTTTCCGGCGTAGCCCTCATCGTCGCATGGTTGCCGGATATCATCACAGCCATGCTCAAGGGGACCTCGCTTGCCCTCATAGAGAACTATACGACGGAAATAACCTATGTATTGGATATGGGCATCATCGCACCGGCTTGTTTTGCAACGGTGAAGTTGCTTCGAAACAGAAAGCCCTTGGGGTATGAGCTGCTTGTCATCTTGCTCTTTGTGTGTTCGATGGTGGGTATCATGGTTTGTGTACAGACAGCATTCCAGTCGGCTGCCGGCATCGTCCTGCCCATCGGCGCACTCATCACCAAGATGGCCATCTTTGTCGCACTTGCAGCCTTTTCGATATCGCTGTTGTACCGGGTTCTGAGAAGGACAACGAACAGTGCAAATAGCAGGTAGAACTGTCAATGTCTCACATTCAATGAAATCCACTTTTCCTGCCATGCCCTCACGGTAAATATCTTTTTGTATGGAAATTGCTTGATTTTTGAAACAGAAAAACTGGCGATTATTCATCACTCATGGTAGTATGCACGCATGAGGGCCAAGATACAGGGTATCGGCTTTGTATTGGGTATTCTTCTCATTACGTTGACGGCAAGTGCATGCAAAAGTCCCGTCCCTCTGTTGTTTGAACGTTGGCAGTATCCCGTTGATGAGTACTATATCGGAACAGGCATCGTAACTGACAAGAACAAAGGGCAAGCATTGCAGACTGCTAAAATGCGTGCAATTACTGATCTTGCCACCCAAATCCAGACAACCATCTCCTCCACCAGGACAGCATCACTCTCCGACGACGGCATACAGCAAGCTACCAGCTTTGAGGAGCTCATCAAGGAAACGCTACATCAGGAGTTCGATAATGTCATGTACATTGAGGAGACCTATACCCCCAAGTATGAACAGACCACCTATGCAGTCATCAAACGAAGTGATTGGGAAGCTCAAAAAGTACGAAAAATACTCCGTGAAAAAGAGAAAGCGGAATCCATCCTATCCGCCCGCTACCCAGAGATGTCTTCTGTACTGGAAATCCAGATACTCAACAAGGCCATTTCCTCACTACAAGCAACTCTTTGGGGTACGCTCGTGGAAGGCCTCTTTGATGACAAGGCAGGATTCATCCTTCCGCTGATCCAAGCTAGAAGAGACATCCTCAGCTCCAGGGTCCTCCACTCCACCCTGTACTACATCAATGAGGGGGTTTCCGCTTCCTCCAAAACCCGGGCAAGAGAGATTGCTGACAGAGCGTTCAAGGACGCACAATTGGAGAAAATCTGCAAGGAGTATGAGTATTTGCGCGTACGGTTAGCCGCAGCTATGAATGCAGAAACGTTGAGGGAAAAAATCGAAGCATATGTTGGATATATCATTCAGCAGAATCCAAATCTCCTTGAGTACCTTGATGAACCGGAGGCTTCTGGGAGTGACCACAAAGTCTATCTTGTGGTCCGGAAATCCCTTTGGGATGAGCTGACCGCCAAAGAGGTGGACTCACTCTATCAAGAAGTGCGGGCATTGGAGGAGCAGTACCAAGAGGATGATTCGGTTATGGGGAAGCTTCAGGTTTTGGATACGATGCGTCAACTGCTGGACTCTTCGTTTCTGGGCCTTTCCGTTGAGAACATGGTATTCCCGTACGAACAGGCATCCGTTGATTCCATCCCCCTGCGCAGGGAGCAGCTCATCGCATCCGTTAATCTTATGCTGATACTTCCGAAAGCCGTCAAGGAAGGGGAATCCTTTACGCTTCGGATGGAAGTTCGCAATTCCCAAGCCCTCAAGACAAATATTCCGATTAAATGTACTCTTACCGATCCCAAGGGCCACCAGATACTCTCCGAAATTGTGAATCTGCGACCAGACAAACCCTATTCCTATACCTATACCCCACCTGAGGGCGATAAGAACGATTCTTTCCAGGCAGACTGTTTCTGGACACAATACCCACAACGAAGAGCGGAAGCATGCATAGAAATCACCAAGAAAACCATCAAGGAAAAATTCATGAACTGGTGGAACGGGCTTGGAAGCAAGTAGTCATTCCAAGTCCAGATCCAAATCCTGAATCCAGGTGTTTCAGACAATGGTCCGCTTGACCTTGCCCGGATAGAAGATAAGATAGATACCCAAGCCGATCAATGCAGGGATTGCAAGGAACTTCATCATGGTAAGAATGCCGTAGCTCTTGGAAAGCATGCCGGCCAAATAATTGCCGGCCATCCCGCCAAGGCCTGCAGTCAGCGCGGCATAGAGCGTCATCCCCAGATAACGCACCTTCGGAGGAAGGATGCTGTTCATGTAATACAGGATGGTTCCAATATACAGCCCGAAGCCAATGGGTTCAGTCAGATAACTGCTCACCGTACCCAAGGGTGTTGTTGAGAATACCATGATGGCGTTGCGCAGATTCAGGCCGATGAAACACACAAGCAACAAGAATGGGGGGGAGAACTTCCTGGTGATCTGAGCATTGAGCAGAAGCGGAATCAGTTGCAACATACCCATCGTCAAAAGCGCAAGACCCGTAAAGAAATCTCCGCTGCCCATAACCTCGAATTTCCTTGTCAGATAGTTCTGGTTTGCGATGCAACTCATCTCGATGAAGGTGTAGCTGACAAGCAATACCAAATAGGCCTTGTTGGTGAACAGTATTTTCAGAGCCTGCAAAGCTGGAAGTGAATGCTCATGGATATCCACCACAGCCTTCGGTTCGGAGCTTTTCACAAACAGGGCCATGACGACCACTAGCAGGGAGAAGGTGCAGAAGCAAGGAATGATGATGAGCGTACCGAACCTATCGATGGCACTGCCGTAGAACACCGCACTGACTGCGTAGAAGACGGCACCGAAGGAACGGGTGAATCCATAGGAGAAATCCTCACACTCCTTGCTGACCGCAAGACTCCACAGGTCGATGATGTAGACAAGCGATCTGAAGGAGCCGAAGATGACCAGGATCAGAAGGTAGACCACCAACGGATAGTCATGAAAGGCATCAAGCAGCAGGGCGGAACCACAGGCGATCAAGAGGCAGGTGATCAGCAACTTCCTCACCGAACGCACGCTGTCAGCCAATCTTCCGACCAGCGGCTGGATGACCAGTGAGGCAAGCGATGAGAACGTCAGCGCAATACCCGTCTGGTAGTCGCCGTATCCATAACCACGAAGGAGTCTCACCAAAAAGGAGACAAACACACACGAGGCCATCCAATAGAATCCCTGGACCAGCCCCAACGTAAGATTTGTTTTTGTACGCACCTGTTGCCTCAATGGTAGAGACGCTTTACCGACTGCTCAAACTCAGCATAGATTTTTTCCTTGTCCATGGTACGATACTCACCGTCCTCGTACAGGATCTTCCCGTCAACCATGGTCATCGTCACATCGCTGCCCTGTGCCGAATACACCAGCAGTGCCATCAGGTTCAGGGAAGGCTTCATGTGCGGTGCATCAAGATTGACAGCAACGATGTCCGCCTTCTTCCCCACCTCAAGACTTCCCGTGTCGGGTCTGCCCTGCACGCTTGCCCCATTGAGGGTGGCCATGGACAGGACAGTTTCGGGTTTCATGATGACAGGGGCCAGCGTATAGCCGTTGTGGATGACCGAAGCCAGATGCATCTCCTCGAACATATTCAGGTTGTTGTTGCTTGCCGCTCCGTCCGTACCCAACGCTACATTGATGCCAAGCTCAAGCATCCTGGGGATGGGAGCAAATCCACTGCCCAGCTTCATGTTGCTCTCAGGATTGTGGACCACACTGACGTTATGCTTTCTGAGAATCCTAAGGTCCTCCTCAGTACACCAGACACAGTGTGCAGCATAGGTGGGAATCCTGAAGTACCCCCGCTCCTCAAACCATTGCACAGGGGTCATACCATACCGTTCAATGCATCCCTCATGTTCACGTTTTGTCTCTGAGATATGCACATGCAACCTTCCGCCGAGAGAGGTTGTCTCCTCAGCCCATTTGCGTGCGATCTCAGGATCAATCGTATACTCGGAGTGAACCGACCAATCGGCATGCAACCTGCCATCGAAGGCACCGTCATAGTCCCGTACAAAAGCCAGGGCCTCAAGCCTGTTCTGGTAGGAATGATACTCGGTATCCTTAGATCCACCCATCACCACCCGGGTTAGATTTGCCTTGATTCCGCTCTTTTCAATGCTGGCCTGGGTAACGGAAGAACGCATATACATATCACAGAAGCTTGTGGTCCCACACCTGAGCATCTCCAGGATTGCCAAATCCATGCCGCTGGAAAAGTCTGCATCCATCATCCTGTCTTCGATGGGCCACATGATACCGAGCCACTCCTGCAGGGGAAGGTCACTGCCCAACCCCCTGAGCAAGTTCATGGCCGAGTGCCCGTGACAGTTGATGAGCCCGGGGATCAGGACCTTGTCATGCATATCCTTGGTCTCTGCATACGCTTTGGTTGGCGCATGGACACCGATGTAGTCGATCCTATCCCCTTCCACACCAAGATAGGCATGCTCCAAAACCTCGAATTTGCCCTCTTTGGTGGAAAGGATGGCTGCATTCCTGAACAACAGTGACATGGCTTACCCCTCTATGCTTTGCACGATATCGAGCAGGAAGGAACTGAATCCATCCGCAGCTTGT
>RZYT01000174.1 GCA_009930195.1 Spirochaetia bacterium
ATCCTGGTGTGCAGTCCGAACAATCCCACCGGCCATGTCTATACCCACGAAGAGCTGCTGCAACTGCTCAACCTCTGTGAAAAGCACGATATCTTCCTCATTGTCGATGAGGTGTATCGTGAGTTCTGCTACGATGGAAAGGAATTCTCAAGTGTGCTTGCGTTCGATGAGTTCAGTGACAGGATCATCTGTGTCGACAGCTTTTCCAAACGGTACAGCATGTGCGGTTCGCGCATTGGTGCTTTGATCAGCAAGAACAAGGATGTCTTGGCCAACGCGCTCAAACTCGCCCAGGCTCGCCTTTGTCCTCCGGATATCGAGCAGGTTGCCGCTTGCGCTGCCCTTCAGACTGATGACAGCTATCTGGTGGAAGTCCAGGCTGAGTACGAGAAGCGAAGGAATTTCATTGTTGAGGGCTTGAAGAAAATCGATGGGGTCAAATGCAGTACTCCCAAAGGCGCCTTCTATCTTGTGGCTGAGCTTCCGGTGGATGATGCAGAGAGTTTTGCAATTTTCATGCTGCGGGATTTCAATCTGAATGGGGAGACTGTCATGGTTGCTCCCTGTGAGGATTTCTACGTAACCAAGGGTATCGGGCACAAGCAGGTGCGTATTGCCTATGTGCTCAATACCCAGGATTTGGAGCGTGCGGTTGCCTGCATCGATGCAGGCCTGAAAGCCTACCGCACACAGGTGATGGGAGAGTAGACGCTACTCGCCGATGATTTTGACTAGGACGTGCTTGTCACGCATCCCATCAAAATCGTAGTAGAAGATTTGCTCCCAACTGCCGAAATCGAGTCTTCCCCCGGTAATTGCAATGACCGCCTCACGGCCCATGATGGACCGTTTGAGGTGGCCATCTGCATTGTGCTCCGTTTCCGTGTTGTGGTTGTACTGTTCGTACGGAAGCTCCGGGGCGAGTTTTTCAAGCCAGATCTCGAAGTCTTCATGCAGTCCCTTCTCAACAGCGTTGATGAAGACACTGCTGGTGATATTCATCGCATTGACGAGTACCAATCCCTCCTTGATCCCGCACTCATCGACTGCTTCTTGCACTGCCTCGGTGATGTTGATCAATCCGCGGCGTTTGTTGAGGTGAAACCACAGTTCCTTTCGATAGGTCATCATAGGCGCCTCCTCTTGCATCCCCAGTATACCATGCCTTCTTGCAACGCAAAAGGATTCACGCTACACTGCCGGCCATCATGCAGGAAATCCAAGTCATATCGAAGCAGAGACGGGCGCTCGGCCATGTATCTGTACTTCTTACGATGGTTGTCTGGGCCACCACCTATGTCTCCACCAAGGTGTTGCTCACCTCGTTTACACCGCCCCAGATCCTGGTCATCCGTTCTGCTCTTGCCCTGCTTGTACTTTCGTTGCTCAATCCAGGCAAGTTGGTGTATCAGCAGAAGAGCGATCGGTTTCTGGTGGCTTTGGCTGGCTTCTGTGGTATTTTCCTCTACTATTTCCTGGAGAACACTGCCTTGATCTACAGCAGTGCAAGCAACGTAGGGGTCATTGTTGCAGCAGCCCCGTTTTTCATCCTGCTTGCCTCCCGTCTGATCCTGAAGGAAGAGATGCTCAGGAAAAACTACTTCGTTGGTCTTGCACTCTCCATGGTCGGCATCATCCTGCTTACCTACGAAGGTTCTGAACAACTTTCCTTCAATCCTTTCGGCGATCTGCTTGCCTTGCTTGCCATCATGGTCTGGGCGCTCTATACGGTGGTGACGCGGATCATCGGTAGGAAGGGGTATCCGAACCTGTTGGTCACCAAGAGCATGTTCTTCTATGGCTTGCTGGGGCATCTGCTCGTACTCATCATCCAGGGCGATCACCTTGATGTCGGCCTGGTTGTCAGCTCCCCGTATCTTGCTCATTTCCTGTTTCTCGGGCTGGTTGCCTCAGCCTTGTGCTTCCTGTCCTGGAACTTCGGGTTGCGAACGATCGGCCCTATCAAGAGCAGTTTCTATCTCTATCTCAGTCCCATCATCACCATTGCCGTTGCCTTTCTCTTTTTGGGAGAACGGATGAGCAGAACCGATGCCATAGGTACCGGTTGCATCCTGGCAGGTTTGTTGATCAGCGAGTATCACGGAAGGGGTTGATCCCTTGCAAAACTACTTTACTGATGTTACCCTATTGGGTGAACGAGGTAGGGTATGGATACGCAAAGCAAGCTGGATATCTTGAGCCGTGATGCACAATATGATCTCAGTTGTGCCTGTGGAACGAAGAATCCCCAGGAGCATCGCAAACGCAGCAGCAACACAGCTGGATGGTTGTATCCCACAACCACTGCCAGTGGGGGGCCGGGTATCATGCTCAAGACCCTCATGGGAAACCGGTGCACCAACGACTGCAAATATTGTCCGCTGCGCAACAATCAGGATTTCCGACCGACTGCCCTCGCTCCCAAGGAGATGGCCTCCTTCTTCCATGAATTTCAGAGCAAACGGCCGCTTATCGGGCTTTTCTTGTCCAGTGCAGTGCTGGGGACACCTGAAAAGACGATGGAGATGCTTACCGATACGGCAAAGATTTTGCGTCGTGGATACAACTACCGAGGCTACATCCATCTGAAGATCATTCCTGGCAGCAGCAAAGAGAGCATCGACGAAGCGCTCCGGTATGCATCGGCGGTTTCGCTGAATATCGAGGCTCCTGGAGTTGACCACTTTTCCAAGCTTTCGGAGTCCAAGAGCTACGATCAGGATATTCTCAAGCCTTTGGCATACATTGCGCAGCAGACTGCAAAAGGTTCACGCTATGAACGCGTGCATACTTCCAGCCAGTTCATTGTCGGGGCAAGTGATGAGCTCGACCGGGAGATTCTCTTGTATTCGGCCCGCATGTATTCCGAGCTTCATCTGGGCAGGCTGTATTTCAGTGCCTATCAGCGGGGGCTTGGAGACCCGGCCATCCCAGGTGAGAAGCTTACCGTATCCGAGCAACTTCCCCTGTTTCCCGATGAGGTCATTCCCGCTTCCAATACCGAAATCCTGACGCGCGAACACAGGCTGTATCAAGCTGATTTTCTGCTGCGCAAGTATGGGTTTGGGTTTGAGGACCTGCTGTTCGCAAAAGATGGAAACCTTTCCTTGGAAAAGGATCCCAAATTGGCCTGGGCGCAGGCAAATCCCCAATTCTACCCGCTGTCAGTCAAGCGTGCCTCAAAGGATGCTTTGCTTCGGGTCCCCGGCTTGGGGCCTGTCTATGTGAATAGGATTGTGAAAGGTCGTAGGGAGGCTCCTCTCTCTTGCCTTGAGGATCTTCGTCTTCCGCAGTCGGTTCTGGAGAAAGCACGGCCCTTCCTGACAATCTGAGCGGAATGTACTTGTTGTCCTGGTGACAAATGCCTACAATGCTCGCTATGGTAAGCCTCTATATCTCCTTCTTTTTCGTCTATGCCATCTATGCAGTGATCAACCCATTTCTGCAGGTGATGCTCAGAAACCTCGGCTATTCCTACGATATGGTGGGGGTTTTGTTGTCGATATTTGAGGTGGCAGGGATTGTGGGACCGCTAGTGCTGGCACGCCGGATTGATAAACGCGGAGATATGCGTGGTGCACTGCTCTTCGGGACAGCTTTCACTTCACTTGGTGTTGCCATCCTCATGTTTTCCCGTATCCATGCATTGACGGTGCTTGGTCTGGTGGTGGTGGCTTTTTTCATGCGTTCGCTGCTCCCTATTCTTGATAGCTATGTAAACAACCTGTTCAATGGGGATGCCCAGAAATATACCGCGCTTCGTTCCTTTGGAACCGTAGGGTTCGTTTTCTTCTCCCTGGCTTTCGCTCTGGCAAACAAGCCAAATCTGGAGAGCAACATCAGCATCGGTATGTATGCCCTTGTTGGCTGTCTCATGTTTTTCATTCCGGTGTTGTTCTGGAAGGCTGAGCCAAAGCGGGCGAAGGGATCCTGCCTGTTGGTCTCCGAGCCGGAAGGCAAGTGGTATGACAGGGCGTTCATTGTGGGATTGGTCATCATTGCCTTCAACCGGATCAGCATGTCCTCCATAACCAGTTTCTTCTCCCTCTATCTCGTTGAGGAGCTCTCCATCAACGCCATCAGCCTGATGAATGCCATCGGGGCTGGGAGTGAATATGGAGCCATGATATTGGCTGGGATTCTCATCCAGAGAAAGAAGGTGCTTCCTGTCCATCTCCTGATGATAAGCTCTGTTGCCATGGTGGTTCGATTGCTCATCTATGCCTTCGTGCCAACGTTTGGCGGGGTGCTTGCAGCACAACTGCTGCACAGTCTCTGTTACGGGTTCTTTCATCCTGCAGCGATTTTCTTTGTTGCAAGAAGGGTGAAACGTTCTCATCGCACGGTGGGAATGTCCATGTATGTGTCGCTGGGTACCGGTCTGCCTGCAGTAATCGGTTCAAGCTTGGGCGGGCTGGTTGTGGAGCAGTTTGGCTATCGTTCCCTTTTCATGGGATACTCCTTGTTTGCCCTGCTCTCGCTCCTGCTCTCGATTGTCTTCTATCGGGTGATGACCACCCCTGCCATTGAGGAGATCTGAAATGAGAGGTATGAGAAGAAAGGATAGGGAAATGGAGAAGGCTTCTGCACTTGCTCTGTTTCAGTCAACTTCCTGGATGACACTTTCCATGATCGGGGCAGAGGAGGGAGGCCAGCCGTATGCCATTCCTCTTTCATTTGTGATGGTGGGTGAAGAGTTGTTCTTTCATGGGGCAAGGGCTGGATATAAGCGTGAATGCTTGCTCTCTGACAATCGGGTCTGTGTTACTGCTGTTGCTTTTGCAGAAACCGATGCTCCGGCCTTTTCCGTTGCCTATCAGAG
>RZYT01000175.1 GCA_009930195.1 Spirochaetia bacterium
GCGTGCGAATTGGTTGCCAAGGCATTTGCGACAGGTCGCAAAAATTGGCTGTTCTCTCAATCCGTCGACGGCGCAGATGCCTCAGCCTTCTTCTATTCGATGATCGAGACTGCCAAGAGGCAGGCCCTGAATCCCCTGGATTATGTGGAGGCCCTGTGCACTTTCGGTCCCGGCTGCAGCACCGACGAGCAGTGGGAAGCCCTTCTGCCATGGAAGATAGATCTCTCACGGCTGGACGAGGTCCGCAAGCGGCGCTTGGCTGCCAAAGCCGATCCAGGGAGGACCTCCCCCTACAGCTTCGTCGGCGCCACTAGGTAGAACTTGCTTTCCTGATTCCCTTCAGCAGGGCAACCAGATCGTTTGTTGAACTTACCTCTATCTTCGACCCGTAGTACTCGACTATGAATGGTTGCTTCTCAACAGCAGAGGCCCTCGGTTTCCCGAGGTTCACCATGCCCCCATCCGATGCCTGACGCTCACTGGTATGGGTGGACCCGTATTCCCGTAACCATTTATAAAAGGCTGACCTGGAAATACCACTCCTCTTTGCATACGAGGCGAAAGAATCTTCCTTCTTTTCGACCCTAGCCTTAGCCCGCTCCACGTGCTCCTGCTTTTCTACCCTTGAATACTTCATCGCTTGCTTCTCCGTGATTGATGCTTGAAGTCAGTCTAACGACGGAGTTGTTGGTTTCAAATTGGTATTTATAGCCCGCTTACGCTGAGGGGATGGTAGTTGCCCTCATTATAGACACAGCGCCCGGTTTCCCGGGCGCTGCGTTGTGTAATGGGCACTTTTCCTACAGGAACGTCTTGAGCAGCGAGAGGTGTTTCTCCCCCTTCTCGATCTTCTCCTCGAACTCCGCTTTCTTGCCCTGTTCCTTCTCGATCGCCTCAGCCTTGGCATTGGCAAGGAACTTCTCGTTGGAAAGCTTGGCAAGCACACCTTCCAGGCTCTTTCTGCTCTTCTCGATGTCAGCAGCAAGCTTATCAACTTCCTTCTGGACATCGATGGCCTCACGGACGAAGACAAACATCTCGTACCCGGTACCGGCAACAGGGAATGCAGTGCTCACATCGATGGAACCCGCTGCATCAACCTCAAGCGAGGAAGCCCCCACAAACGAAGCCATAAGCTCCTTCTGCTGGGTAAAGAAAGCGGTTGCAAAGAATGAATCATCAACCTTGATGACCACACGGATCTTCTTCTCGGCTCCGATGCCCAAGTCCGAACGCACAGCGCGCAGGCTGGTTACCGCTTCCTGCATCCGTGCAACCAAGGCAGCGTCTTCTGTCGCCTGATTCTTCTCGCTGAAGGTCGGGTACGTGCTTTCGATCAGAAGGTCATGCACATTGGGAAGCTTCTGGTAGATCTCTTCGCTGATGAAGGAGACAAAGGGGTGCATCAGGCGCATCGATTGGGCAAGCAGATCGAGCAGCAGGGTAACCTGGCGCGACTTCTCCCCCTCTTTCTCGCTATACAGTCCCCGTTTGGCACTTTCCACATACCAGTCACAGAAATCATTCCAGAAGAAGTCGTAGATTGCCTGTGCTCCATCGTTGAACTTGTAGTTCTCCATGGCCACCTGCATTTTCAGGGCAGCCTCATTGAGCTGATGATACATCCACTTGTCCATGGTGGTGCGTTCAAGCGTTTCCACATCCCCAAGTTCCACCCCCTCAAGGTTCATCAGCAAGAAACGTGCTGCGTTCCAGACCTTGTTGGCAAAACGGGAACCCAGCTTGAAGCTGTCCATATCGATGAGAATGTCCTGACCCTGGGTAGCCATGTAGCAGAGGGTGAACTTCATCGCATCGGCTCCATAGCTCTGCACAACCTCCAAGGGGTCGATGCCGTTGCCCAGGCTCTTGCTCATCTTCCTGCCCTGCTTGTCCCTGACCAAGCCGGTGATGTAGATGTCCCTGAACGGAACCTCTCCCATGAACTCCAGGCTCGCCATAATCATGCGCGATACCCAGAAGAAGATGATGTCATAGCCGGTGACCAGGGTGCTGGTGGGGAAAAAGCGTGCAAGATCTGCAGTTTTCTCGGGCCAGCCGAGAGTGCTGAAGGGCCAGAGCCAGGAACTGAACCAGGTGTCCAGCACATCCGTCTCCTGCACGAGGTTGGTGCCCTTGCACGAAGGACAGGTGGTGGGATCTTGTCGCTCAACGATGATCTGATGGCAATCCTGACACTCCCAGACGGGAATACGGTGCCCCCACCAGAGCTGGCGGCTGATGCACCAGTCATGGATGTTCTCCAACCAGTGGGTGTAGGTGTTCTCCCAACGCTTGGGATAGAACACAACCTCTCCTTTCTTCCATGCATCAAGGGCTTTGTCCGCCATGCCTTGCATACGGACAAACCATTGGTTGGAGAGATAGGGTTCGATGACGGTATGACAGCGATAACAGTGCCCGACATCATGGTTGTGCACCGTCTCCTTGATGAGGTAGCCACCTTCCTTCAGGTCGGCAACCACCAAGGGTCTCGCCTCTATTGCCCCGATGTTGCGGTACTTCTCGGGACAGTTCTCATTGAGGGTCCCATCGGGATTCAGCACATTGAGCTTTTCCAGGTTGTGGCGCATGCCGCACTGCCAGTCATTGGGGTCATGGGCGGGAGTGATCTTCACCATGCCCGTACCGAAGCTCTTGTCGACAAAGCTGTCTGCAATGATGGGAATCTTGCGGTCGGTGAGCGGAAGGTCAAGCAGCTTTCCCACCAGGTGGGTATAGCGCTCATCCTCAGGATTGACGGCAACCGCCACGTCTCCGAACATGGTCTCGGGACGGGTGGTAGCAACGGTGATGAACCCGCTGCCATCACTGTAGGGATAGCGCACCTCATAGAGGAAGCCGCCCAACTCCTGGTACTCAACCTCATCATCGGCCAAGGCCGTGCCACACTTCGGACAGTAGTTTACCAGATACTCACCCTTGTAGATGAGCCCGCGTTCGTACAAGGTCACGAAGCTTTCGCGCACAGCCTGGCTCAGGCCCTCGTCCATGGTGAAGCGCTCATGCTCCCAGTCGCAGGAACAGCCGATCTTCTGCAGCTGCTGCTTGATGATGGAGTGATGCTTCTCTTTCACCTGCCAGGTCCGCTCCAGGAAGCGATCGCGGCCAAGGTCCTGGCGACGAAGCCCTTCCTTGGCAATCTGCCGTTCCACCACATTCTGGGTGGCAATGCCGGCGTGGTCGGTACCCGGAACCCAAAGGGTTGGGCGACCGGTCATGCGGTAGTAGCGGGTAAGGACATCCTGAAGCGAGTTGTTCAGGGCATGTCCCATGTGAAGGATGCCGGTGACATTCGGAGGAGGCATTACGACGGTAAACGGAGTATCCTTGCCATCCTTCGGCCGAAACAGACCTTTGTCCAACCATGCTTGGTAGATGCGATCCTCAAACTCCTTGGGATCATAGGCCTTTGTCAATTCGACAGCCTTCATATCATTGCCTCCTAACGGGAAAAAGAGTCTACCCATAGTAGCAAAATAGGAAAGGCTCTACAAGTCAATGTAGAGCCTTCACACATGAGAGCGAGAGGAAAAACCTTATTCGAGAGGAGTCACCGCCTTCACTTCCAGCTTCACGGCATACCCCATTGCGTCGAGATGCTGGACAATCTGCTCAAGGCTGAACATATCAAGGGAAGGTTTCTGGACTTCGGTCACCTGCCGAATGTGAGCACTATCGATGGGGGAAGCAACCCCAGGAAGGATTTCCTGTCCCTGCTGGGGGTTGGTTCCAAAAAGAACAAACGCACCGATGAAAACAACCACAAAAGCTGCAGCACTGGTGATCAGTGCGGGAACAAGCTTGACCTGGATCTTTTTGCGAAAAATGTGCATCTTCTTGTTCGTCGAAGGAAAGCGTGTCTTCTCGAAATACGCGAACACCCGCTCCTGGCGCGCTTTGATTTCGCTGTCACTGAGCGCTGCATCCACCACCTTCTGATGGAGAGCCCGCAACTGTTCCAGTCTCTGGCGGCACGCATTGCAGTACCCCAGGTGTTCTTGGACTTGCGTCCTCCAGGGTTCTTGCAGCTCACCATCCAGATAGGTATTCAACAGTTCATCATCAACACACATGCGCTACTCCTGGCTGAGAATCGACTCGAGCATTTTTCGTGCCCGATAGACTCGTACCTTAACGTTACTCTCGGAAATATGCAGCACCTGGGCAATCTGTTTGTAATCCATGTCCGTGTACTCTTTCATCACGATGACCAAACGGAACTTCTCGGGAAGCTGGTCAATCGCCTCCTGAACGAGTTTGCGGGTCTCTTTCTCCATCAGTACCTGCGATCCATCGGAAGTGTTGGAGTGGTTGGCAGGCATCTTTTTCAGTTTCTCCACCATGCCCTGCTCCCGGGCCTTCCGCTTCACTTGGTTGATGGCCAGATTTTTCGACACCCGAATCAGCCAGTACTTGGCATCATCCAGGGTGGCAAACTCCATCCCCTTGTCAAAAAACCGGATGAAAGCCTCCTGACAAATCTCCTCGGCAAGATCCTGATTATTGGTGACGTGGTACACCACGCGCATCAGTATCGGGAATACTTCCTCGTATACTTGCTTGAACGCTCGCTCATCGTTGCTCTGTATTTCCATAACGTTAACAACTCACCAGTAACCAAGTTACATCTTTTTTTCCAAAGAGCTTCCCGAGGGTGTGTCTTTGACCAGGTACCCCATTGCATCCAATTCCGAACGCAAAGAGTCTGCCAGTGCCCAATTCTTCTCCTTTTTAGCCTGCACTCGCTTCAGAAGCAAGTCCTCGGCCTCAGGAGGGAAAGTCTCTTTCTCAGGGACCG
>RZYT01000018.1 GCA_009930195.1 Spirochaetia bacterium
CCGACATCCACGAATACATACTCGTTGTTTACCTGGACAACAGTACCGGCCACGAGCTGACCGTCTTCGATTCCATCAAGAGATTTAAGATACTCCTCCTGCAGCATATCCTGCATTTTGGTCTTCTTTTCATCCATTTCTTGTTCTTCAGCCACTTGATTTCTCCTGATCCTAAATTTACCTATTTACTTCGCCCTTAAGCGCAAAAATAGCAGATAACACTTTCTCACAAACTTGCACCATAGTCAAGTACGAGGTGTCGATGTACAGGGCATCAGAAGCCACTTGGAGGGCTCCTACCGCCTTGTTTTTATCGATCTTGTCGCGCTCGATGATGCTCTTCAGAACACTCTCATAATCCTGTCCATCAGGATGCTGCCTGAATCTTCGTTCAGCCCGCACCTCTGCATTGGCATCGAAATAGCATTTCAGCTCGGCATCGGGGAAGACCACCGTAGTGATGTCCCTTCCCTCAACCACAACATCCATATCCTTGGCAATAACCTTGAGCTGGTCATTGACATGACTGCGCAAGGGAGCGTAGGCGGAAACCTGTGCAACCACACTGTCAACCTGGGCTGTGTGCAGCTTGTCCTCAATGTCCTTGCCCTCGACCTGGATACGGCCGTCGGACACGGAAAGAACATGGGCCTTGGCTGTCTCCAGCACGGAAGGAAGATCCATCGGATTTTTCCCTTCACGGAGATGCAGATACGTGTAGGCACGATAGAAGGAGCCGGAGTTCAGATAGTAGAACCCGCACTCCTTTGCAATCATCTTGGCAATGGAGCTCTTGCCGACACCAGCCGGCCCGTCGATTGCCACTACCATGCACTGCTCCTCTGCTTCTTCACCGGCTCGGTCTCGCCTCTCAGCATCGCCTCAATCTCGCTCGAAGCGACAATGCGGAATTGCCCGGGTTGCAGATCGCCGATCTCGATGCAGCCGATCCTCATGCGGACCAGTTGTTTCACATCGTAGCCGAAGTAACTCAGAATCTTGCGGATCTCGCGATTCTTGCCCTCGGTGAGAATGATCCGGACCCATTTCTTGGAAAGAATCTCAAATCGCTTGATGCGATACGGCTGGGGCAGGTCAATGTAGACTCCCTTCAAAGCCGCTTCCAGGTCTTCCCTTTTCACTTCGGTGGAACAACTGACCAAGTACTCTTTCTCGATCTCCTTGGAGGGATGCATCACTTTCTGGGCAACAGCACCATCGTTGGTGAAGAGAATCAAACCGGTGGACTCCTTGTCGAGCCTGCCGATGTGGAACAGAAGGTTCTTGTCAGCGATGTCGATCAGATCGCGGGCATACAGCTTCTCATTGGGATCGAAATTGGTGCAGACATACCCACGCGGCTTGTACAGCGCATAGTAGTAGGTTCTGTCGCTGGGCTCAATGAGCTCGTCATCAACCATCACCACATCATCCTCGTTGACCTTGGTCCCGAGTTCGGTGACGCGTTTGGTATTGATCGAAACGCGTCCTGCGCTGATCAACGTTTCGCAGAAACGGCGTGAGCCGCAACCGCTTTTGGCCATGTAGGCCTGCAATCGTATTGGATAGTCTATCTTCATGTTTCCTCGTTCTCCTGTATCGTATCCGCTTCGAACCGCTGTCGGTCGATATCCGAGAGCTTTGGCAACGCACTGATGCTGCTGAGGTTGAACTCGAAGAGGAATTTCCTTGACGTTCCATAGAGACAGGGATGGCCGGGAACGTCCTTTCGACCAACCACCTTGATGTACTCCCGCTCCCTCAGCAACCTGATGATCGTATCGCTGGCAACCCCACGGATATTATCAATCTCCCTACGGGTTATCGGCTGGCTGTAGGCAACGATGGAGAGAGTTTCCAAAGCTGCTCTGGAGAGGCGTCTGTCGACACGCTTGCCATAGCAGCTGCGGAGCTTGTCATGAAGGTCAGCAGAAGGAAGAAACTGATAGACACCCTGGCTTTCCACCAAGTCCAAGCCATGGAGAAACCGAGCATAATGCTCCTTTACCTCTTCAAGGGCAGCTTTTGCGCCCTCTTCGGACAAGGATGTCATTCTCATCAGTCGTTCCAAGCTCAGAGGCTCATTCTCCAAAAAAAGAATAACCTCCGCCAAGCGTGCCTCTGTACTCAAGAGGGGGCCTTGCTCCAGCATCTCGTTGCCGGCGTGCCTCTTCTTCTCCACTACCCATGCTCCTATTCATCATCGTCAAGGTTGATCTGCTCAACCTCACTCTCATCATCATACAGAAAAACCCGACCGTCGTCAGCAGTTGTGACTGATGAATCTGCATCTTGCAAAGAATCTTCTGCAAAAAAGCGTGCTTCCTCATCTTCGCTGATGGAAATTGGGGAAAGAAATGACTCTTCCTCCTCAAGATCCTCATCAAACACCTCGTCAAAGTCCTCTTCAAACGACCCTTCCCGCTTGCGAATGAGAATGGGAGCAAACGGTTTCTCCTGCACCAGCAGGATCATCCTAAGCTTGCAGGCATCAAGGATTGCCATGAAGGAGCAGATGATGTGGAGTGCGTTGTCCAAATGAATGATCAGCTGCTCGATGGTGAAGTATTCACAGGTCTCAAACAACTCCTGCATCAGGGCAATCTTCTCGTTGACCGTAACGGACTCATAGACGTTGAACACCTTGTTCGGAGTGATGGTGGTCATCAGCCGGGTAAAGGTGGAGAGAAGATCGGAAAGCGAAACATCCCCAAAAAGTTCCTCATCCCCGAAAGGAAGGCGGAACTGTGAGCTCTTGCGGCTGATGAACAACTCTCCTCCGGTATTGGTGTTGGTGAGCAATTCGGTATACTTTCGGAATTTCTGATACTCAAGCAACCGTTCCACCAGCTCCTGGCGGGGATCCTGGTACTCCTCGTCGAACTCAAGGTCTACCGGGAGCAGCATCCGGCTCTTGATGTACAATAAGTCGGCAGCCATCTTGTAGAACTGGGTGAGATCCCCAAGTTGGACTACTGCCTGTGCATCCTTGAGGTAGGAGAGAAACTGTTCGGTGATTTCCCCGATGGGAATGTCATAGATGTTGACTTCGGATTTTTGGATGAGAAAGAGCAAGAGATCCAAAGGACCCTCGAAAATGGGAGTATGGAACGTTTTTCCATCGCGCTCCAGCTCGTCTGTTCTTTCCATCTCTTGCACACCACACCCCTAGCGTGAGTATAGCCAAGCTTGGCCCGGATGACAAGAAAGCGGGCTCTTGCCCGCTTTCTGCTTACAGTTTCTCAGTTTCAGGCTTCTCAGCCTTGCTTTCCTTCACCTTCTTAGGAAACATCTGCGCCCGAAGCCTGACATCAAGATCGGCAACGATGTCGGGGTTGTCCTTCAGGAAGTCCAAGGTCTTATCCCTGCCCTGCCCGATCTTCTCCCCGTTGTAGGAGTACCATGACCCGCTCTTTTCCAGCATCTCGTACTTGAGTGCCGCATCGAGCACACTGGAGATGTAGCTGATGCCCTCTCCAAACATGAGGTCGAGCTCAACTTTCTTGAACGGTGGGGAAACCTTGTTCTTCACGACCTTGATCCTGATGCGGTTTCCGATGATGTCATCCGCTCCCCTGCTCAGCGATTCGATCTTCCTGACCTCGATACGGACGGAAGCATAGAACTTCAATGCATTGCCGCCGGTCGTGGTCTCAGGGTTCCCAAACATGACCCCGATCTTCATACGGATCTGGTTGATGAAAATGATGGTGGTATTGCTCTTGGACAAAAGGCCGGTGAGTTTGCGCAGGGCTTGGCTCATCAGACGAGCCTGCAGACCCATATGGCTGTCTCCCATGTCACCATCGATTTCCGCCTGTGGGGTAAGGGCTGCCACGGAGTCAACCACGATGATGTCCACTGCACCACTTCGCACAAGTGACTCGGCAATCTCGAGCGCCTGTTCCCCGCTGTCCGGCTGGCTGATCCACAGTTCATCGATGTTGACCCCGAGCTTCTTTGCATAGGATGGATCCATTGCATGCTCTGCATCAATGAAAGCGGCAATGCCCCCCATCTTCTGGCTCTCGGCAATGGCATGCAAAGCAAGCGTGGTCTTGCCGCTGCTTTCCGGCCCATAAATCTCAATGACCCTGCCTCTTGGATAACCGCCGATGCCGAGCGCCTCATCAAGCAACAGGGAACCGGAAGAGATGTATCCGATGTCCATTGAGTCCTCGTTGTCCCCAAGCTTCATCAGCGATCCCTTTCCGAACTGTTTGTCAATCTGCAGCCTGGTGGCTTCCAAAGCCTCCCTCTTGTGGGCCAGATCGGTAGGGAATGATGTTTCTTTACTCTTTGCCATATGTTGCTCCTCAGGCTTTCTCTGTCTTGCCCACTAAGTGAAAAGAGGGCAATCTTTGCTTCAGAATCACGATTCAAGAATGAACGTAACAGGACCGTCATTGGTATACGTTACATCCATATGTGCTCCAAACATGCCGCTTTGCACCAAAAAGCCGTCCGCTTTGAACAGACCAAGGCATTTTTCATACAATGCTTCGGCCTCTTTCGGATCAGCTGCCGAATCATAGGAAGGACGGTTTCCTTTGGAAAGATTGGCAACCAACGTGAATTGGCTGACCACCAACAGCGAAGCGCCCACATCCTTTGCAGAGAGGTTCATCTTACCCTTCTCATCGCTGAAGATGCGAAACTTCGCAATTTTTGCACACAACCATTCCAGCTGTTCAAGCGTATCACCTTTCTGTACACCAAGATAGATGAGCAGGCCGAAACCAATGCGGCCCACGACTTCCGAGTCTACAGATACCTGTGCATTCCTGACCCGCTGGATTACCGCCTTCATAGGCCCTTCATCTGCTGTACGAACATCTTTCTGTCAGCAGCGGTGAAGAAGGCATTCCCGCATACGGCAACGTCAGCCTTTGCCGCAGTGATTGTGTTGACCGTGGACAGGTTGACCCCACCATCGACACTGACCAGATATGCATATCCCTTTTCCTCACGGATCTCTGCAAGCCTGGTGACTTTCTCCAAGGTGGAAGGTATCAGTGCTTGTCCGCCAAAACCTGGGTTTACAGTCATGACCAGAATGAGATCGACCATATCAAGGATAGGCTCCATGGCACATACAGGGGTCGAGGGAACGAGGGAAATGCCTGCCTTGCAACCACTTGCCTTGATCATCTGCAAAGCACGGTGGACGTGACGGGTGGCTTCCCCATGTACCGTAATGTAATCACTCCCGCTATCGGCGAAGAGCTGGATATACCGTTCCGGTTGCTCGATCATCAGATGGGTGTCAAAGACCAGGTCGGTATGTTGCCGAAGGTCCTTGATGAATTTTGGACCGAAGGTGATGTTCGGTACAAACATGCCGTCCATGACATCAAGGTGCACCCAATCTGCACCACTGCTTTTGATGGAGGCCACTTCCTCAGCAGTCCGCGAAAAATCAGCAGAAAGCATGCTTGGGGCTATAATCAATGATGAATGTTCCATACCCCATTTATAGCAGGTAGCAAGACGTTTTGCAACGTCCTCTTCCTTTGTAATACTATATATTTGTTAATATGTTTAAGGTGCTTTCGGAAAATCAATTGCTCGTTTGTGCAATTCATGGTATAGTAGGTAAAACTGAGAGAAATGACAAACCCGAGCAGACTTTGACCCGGTCTGCCCGGTTTCTTTTACGTCTGAGAAATGGACAAATATGTTTGGAGGAAGCCATGGGATTCCAGGAGATTGAGAACTTACTGAAAGAAGAGCAATGGACAAGAACAACCGTCAACACCTATACGGTTACCAGTTTCCAAGGGCTGGATGCCCAGCTCTCTACGCTCGATGAAGAACAGAAGACAGAGGCAAAAGCCTTGTGTGACAAGCACCTGTCCGAGAAGGAGCGCAACAGTATCATAGCCATGTACATCAGCGGTTCCATTCAGTTGGAACGCAGGGGAGCTGATGACTATTTGCAGTTGCTCAATCTGATCGAGATGTTCATTGACAACAAGAAATGGAACATCGTTGAGTTGCTGTGCCAGAAAGTTCTTTCCAAGAGTGAGAACAAGCATGCATTGCGACTGCTTGCAGATTGTTATGAGCAGACAGGCAAGGAAGAAGAGAAATATGTGTTGTGGGAACGCTTGGTGAAGGTCGATTACGATGAAGTCGAAATTGTCCGTCAGCTTGCCGTGCACACGCTGCAGAAAGGAAACAAGGAAAAGGCAGGGGCTTACTATAAGAAAGCCATCCATCGTCTGATCAAGCGCAAGGATGTTTCCTCGGTGCGCTCCCTGTTCTCCGCGCTGCTTGAGATCGAGCTGGAAAACTTCGGGTATTTCATGTCCGTCGCAGATCAGGTGGGCAATGTGAGCAGAAGCACTGCCATTGCCTTGCTGCGCGATCTCGAGCTTGCGAACAAGGAAAACATCGACCTCCAGATTGAGGCACAGAAGAAGATGCTCAGTCTCGATCGTGAGGACTCCTTTGCGCGCGAAAACCTCATCAGAAGCTATCGGACCAAATACAAGAACCACAGTAGGCTGAAAAGCTGCCTCGATTCCAGTGCACTGACGAGCAACATCAACCGTGACATCCTGCACAGCATCGAGGATTTTGAGACCAATATTGCCTTTGACAAGGGAACATTTGTATTCCAGAACAGCACCAACCGCATTGGGCGCATTCGGTCCATCGACGAGAATGATGTCATTGTAGACTTTGCCGGCCAGGGCACAAAAGAAGGCGCACGCCTATCCACCGCCATGGCTTTCAAGAGTTTGCAAGCCCTTGCCAAGAGCCACATCTGGGTGCTCAAGAGTGCCTTGAGCCGCGAGAAGCTCAATGCAAAGGTGCTTGAGGATGTCAGCTGGACGCTCAAGACGCTTATGTCCAGCTACGGTGGCAAGATCAGCCTGAAAGAGCTGAAGAACGAGTTGGTTCCCTCCATCCTTGATGTCAAGGAATGGACGCCCTGGCTCAACCAGGCAAAGAAGGAGTTGATGACCAATCCCCTCTTCGATCTCTCCCAGAATGAGACCGATACCTACCTTTTGCGCTC
Source organism: Spirochaetia bacterium (assembly GCA_009930195.1). Taxonomy (GTDB): domain Bacteria; phylum Spirochaetota; class Spirochaetia; order Sphaerochaetales; family Sphaerochaetaceae; genus Sphaerochaeta. Next base: position 7,028 of record RZYT01000018.1, read on the forward strand.
AACTCCGGTCAGCTATGAGGAGAAACAGCTCTCTGTCTTCCGCAGCGAGAAAGACTTCTATGACAAGATCAGAAGCCTGAGAGACTTCCTGAATGCCAAGGGAGACGTGGAAAGCGACTTCTTCTTTGAGATGGTCAAGTACTTCAGCGACATGTTCCTCGAGGAGAATGGTGCATTCAAACCAATCGTTGTCGCTGGTGATACCACCTTCAGTTCTTTCCTGTTGCTTGAGGACCTAGTGAAGAAGCAGAACATGAATTTCATCAACCGTCCTGAAAGCCTTACCTTCTCCATGCTCTACGAACGTGCAGAGAGTATTGAGGACGTTTTTGCAGCTATCCGAGATCCTGAGCTCAAGAAAAGCTTCATCGACCATGTGGTTGAGGAAATCCCCAACTGGACGAAGGTCTTGGCACAGCTCTTCCATTCGTACCTTACCGGCTATATTCCTGACATCTTCCGCTCAAACAAGAAGATGAATGATTTTGTGAAGGTCTATCGCGATGCGGTGGAAAACTTCAAGGAGCGAAGCACCACCCTCATCTATCTGTTGAGGAATGGTGAACCAAAGCTCTGGACAAAAGCGGGCATCAATGCGGAGCAGCTCCTTTTCACGGAACTTCAGCTGTTGGACTACATCAACCGTTGCATTGACAGCCGCAAGGACGTGCAGGAAAACCGTAAGAATGCCAAAATTCTGATGGGCCTCCTCTTTGATGAGAAAGCAGTCCTCAACTACATCGAGGAAGGCACAGAGGAGCATGCACAGAAGATATACAGCTTGGTAGCGAATGTTTTTGATCTCCCTGGAGGAAGGAAAATCGAGATCAAGCATGCCATCAGTGTGAAGTTCCCTTCGTTCCGCTTCTTTGATGAGGTGCAACCGATCGACAAGGAGTCTGTGATTCCCACCGGTCTTTTCTGCACACTTGCATCCCTTGAGGCAAAGAAGAAGGAGATGGAGAGAATCCAGCATGTCGATCTTCCCGAGGTTGCCCGCGAGATCGGCACTGCCCGGGAAATGGGTGACTTGAGGGAGAACAGCGAGTACAAGTACGGCAAAGAAAAGCAGAGCTTGCTGAACAACACGCTCAGACGTCTCAGTGAGGAAGTCGATCGAGCTACGGTCATAACCCGTGACAAGGTCGATCCTTCCAAGATCGGATTCGGCACAAAGGTGACCTTGTTGGACAACCTCAAGGGCGAAGAGGTGGTATACACCATCATGGGCCCGTGGGAATCCAACCCAAATGAGAATGTCATCAACCTTTCGGCTCCGTTCGGAAGGGCTCTGCTCAACCATGAGGTGGGTGAGAAATTCACCTTCACCCTGAATGAGCAGATGTATGACTTCACGGTCAAGGATATCTCAGTCCTGGAGTTCTAGCACAACAATAACCCCCTTCCTCATCGGTCGGGGGTTTTGTTTGCCATTTTCCCAGCCTGTGATAGGATACAACCATGGTAAATCGTTATCCTGTCGACTCAGCTCATGTCCTGGAAGAATATCCACGCCCGCAGATGGTGCGAGACACGTATGTGTGTCTGAATGGTATCTGGGAATTGCAAATATCCGCTTCACCCCAGATGCCCGACTTCTACCCCTACTCCATTCTTGTCCCCTTCGCTGTTGAGAGTTCCCTTGGCGGGTGTGAGAAACGAGTCAATCCGGAGGATACCCTCACCTATCGCAGAACATTCCCGTACCCCGCATTGGGAGCTGACAGGAGGTTGTTGCTCCATTTTGAAGCGGTGGACCACCAGTGCATCGTCTGGTGCAATGCAAAAGAGGTCGGCAGGCACCGGGGGGGATACCTTCCCTTCTCGTTTGATATCACCGATGTGCTCGAGCTTGAGAACGAGCTCATCGTGCAGGTGACCGACCCGAACGACACGCTTCCCATCATCCGGGGCAAACAGTCCCTGCATGCAAAAGGCATCTTCTATACGGCACAGAGCGGCATCTGGCAAACGGTTTGGCTTGAGGAGGTTCCCTCCTCATACATACGAACCATCGTGATCAGGCCCAATGCCCAGCAACGCTGCTGGCATATCGAACTTGAGTGTGAGGGGGATGTCGATGAGGTGGTCATCGACTACCTCGAAGGACAGAAACAAGTAAGAGGAAAAAGCAACCAACGGATTTGCTGTCAGGTGGAAGAGCCGCATCTTTGGACGCCCGAAGATCCTTATCTCTACCCGTTCACTGTTCACTACAAAAGCGATGAAATCTCCAGTTATGTTGGGCTCAGATCCTTCGGCGTGCAGGACGGGTATCTCACCCTCAATGGAAAGCGATACTACCACCATGGCATTCTGGACCAAGGGTACTGGCCTTTCAGTCTCATGACCGCTCCGTCAGACCAAGCCATCATCGACGACTTGTTGCTGGTGAAGAAGCTTGGTTTCAATATGATACGAAAGCATGTGAAGGTCGAGAGCCGAAGGTGGTACCACCATTGTGATCGCCTGGGCCTTCTTGTCTGGCAGGATATGGTGAGTGGAGGCCGGAAACCCATCCAACCGTTCATGAGCGGACCCTTGCTGGTTCCGTTCTTTTCCGTAACGGACAGCCTGCGAGCCTGCCTCGGCAGCCAGGATGCATTCTACCGATCTGACTTCGAGACAGAGCTTGCAGCCATGATCAGCCATCTGTTCAATGTCCCTTCCCTAGCCATGTGGGTCATCTTCAATGAGGGTTGGGGCCAGTTTGATACCCAGCGCATGCTCGATCGTGTCCGTTCCCTTGACCAAAGCCGAACCATCGATGCCACCAGCGGCTGGTATGATCGCAGGAATGGGGATGTGCTTTCCCAACATGTCTACTTCAAAAAGTATTCCTTCAAGGAGGATGCAAATGGCAGGGCGGTTGTGCTCTCAGAGTTCGGTGGATACGTCTACCGGGAACTCGGGCATGACGAGCAAAGCCGCATATTCGGTTATCGTACCTTTGCTGACAGGCACCAGTTCAATGAAGCCTTCTTCTCTCTCTATCAATCCCAGGTGTATCCGGCCAAGAAGGCCGGACTCTCTGCTTCGGTGTATACGCAGCTGAGCGACGTGGAGCAGGAACTGAATGGTCTGGTCACCTACGACAGGCTCTCGGTCAAGCTGGATGAGGCTGTCGGGCTACAGGTTGCGTTGCTGCTTCTTGGAACGGAGTAGCTCAAGCAACGGTATGTGTGCAACCTGGTAGGAAATGAGTACCAAGGTACAGCCGGCAAGGCCGAAAAGTGCGAGCAGCAGGAACGAGGCAAGCGTCGAGCCTTGGTGGTGCCAGGTGGGGGCGAAGGATGCGTACAACAAGCCAGCTGCGAGTACGGGCAGATTTGCCAGAAGAATTCGCAACAGTTCCTTGAACAGAAGACGGTCGGAGTGAATCCGATAGAGGTCTCTCAACACGATGCATGCGATCAGCAAGCCCACCAGGTACGAAAGCCCATTGGCAATGGGAAGCGAGATGATGCCCCACCCCATCGAGATGAACAGATACATCAAGGCAATATCCAGCAGGTTCTGCACCAGGGTAATCTTCGTCATCAGTGAATGCCGGTTTGCACTGTATCCAAGCCTGAGGTACATCCCATACCAGGCTGAAGTAAGCATGAACAGCAGATACGGCCTGAGCACAAAGGCGGTAAGATTGGCATCGGCAAGGGTGTACCTCCCTGTCTGCAATACCACACTCACACTCTCGTTGCTGAGAAAAAACAGGATGATGGTGCTCGGAAGCAGCAAGGCTGTGAGATTGACCAGGGAGGAACGGGTATAGTGATTGAGCTTTTCCGTGTGCTTGAGCACATATGCACGGCTCATCAAGGGAAGGCTCACGGCACTGATGGCATTGAAAAAGATGCCATAGGGCGTCTGATAAAATATGGTTGCATTGGAGAAGGCTGTCACACTCCCCTTCTCCAAGCTTGAGGCAAAAAGGAAGCTGACCAATTGGGTGACAATCTGCACGCCCATGCCCAGCGTAACCAAGGACCAGGCTTTCACCACAGGCTTGAAAGGTGTGTCTGTTGTTCTGAGAGCTACATGCAGACGATAGCCATAGCGACGGACCATCAGGTAGGAGTAGCTTCCCTGCAGGAGACCTCCTCCAAGCACGGAGTATGCCATGCTCATCGGCCCGAGCGAATCGGAAAGATAGGTGACCCCAAAGATGACGGCAAGGGAAAAAAGCAAGGGAGATAGGTAGGCATGCAGAAAATTCGCATGGGATTGCAGTACCCCGTTGAACGTAGCCGCCAAACTGATGGTTGCCAGATAGACCATGAAGAAGGGAAGCAACTTGGCTCCCAGCTCAATTTGCTGGCTGTCGAAGTCACTGAGAAAACGTATCAGTGGTTCTGCGAACACATAGGAGACAACAACCAACGGAATGAGCAAAAGGGTCTGGTAGGTACACAGAAGGCTGAACAATCTCAGTGAACGCTTCTTGTCATCGAGGGCGATAAGAGAAGAGAACGCGGGAATCAAAGCAGAGTTGACCGCTCCTTCCGCAAAAAGCTTGCGGAAATTGTTGGGAATGTTGAAGGTGAAGTTGATGACATCAGCCACAGCCCCGGCTCCGAAGACGGAGCCGAGTACGCGCGCTTTCACAATGCCCAGCAGGCGGCTGAGCAGCGTGCAGATCATGATGACGAGGCTGCTTCTTGCCGAACCCTTACTTTCCGTAGAATCGTGCAAGGTAATCCCTCTTGAAGGAGGCAAACCGGTTCTCCCTGATCGCCAGTCGAACGTTTTCCATCAAGCGATAGAAGTAGGTGAGATTGTGTTCGGTTGCAAGCATGCCTCCGAGCATCTCCCCGGTCTTCACCATATGATGCATATATGCCCTGCTGTACTGGGTGCAGGCTCTGCAAGTGCAACCTTCCTCGATGGGACCATGATCGAATTTATGGATAGCTTTCTTCAGGGTCACCACCCCATCATCCGTAAAGACCGCCCCATTGCGGGCCATCCTGGTGGCGAGCACACAGTCGAACATGTCGATGCCGTTTTCCACAGCCTCGAGGATGTAATCGGGACTTCCGATTCCCATCACATAGCGTGGCTTGTCTTTGGTCACCAAATCAGCAGTGTACTGCAAGAAGTGACTGAACTGCTCGCTGGTTTCCCCTACCGAAAGTCCGCCGATTGCGATACCGGGGAAATCCATCTCGTTGAAAAACTCAGCACTTTGCTTGCGCAAATCCTCGTAGAAATTGCCTTGTACGATACCAAAGAGATTTCCCCTGAATGATTCGCCAAGATTGGTGCGGTGTTCCAAGGCCCTCTTGGCCCAACTATGGGTGATGTTCATTGCCTCAAGTGCAGCGCGATGATCGATTTGGGGAGGGGTGCAGACATCGAGGCACATGGCGATGTCGCTGCCGATCACCTTTTGGGTGTCGACGACACTCTCGGGAGTGAAGATATGCTTCGATCCATCGATATGGCTCTGGAAGGTTACTCCCTTCTCCCCTATCTTGCGCAGTCCGCTGAGGCTGAACACCTGAAACCCACCACTGTCGGTAAGGAGATTGCCATCCCAGTTTGAGAAGGCATGCAAACCTCCGAATTGGTCAAGAACTTCAAGGCCCGGGCGAAGATAGAGATGATACGTGTTTCCCAGTATCAGCTTGTACCCGATCTTGCGAACATCCTCATGGAACATTCCTTTCACCGTACCATTGGTGCCGACCGGCATGAACACCGGTGTTTCCACTTCCCCATGGCCGAGGTTGAGCAGGCCAAGGCGGGCCTTGCTGGTGGTATCCTGATGTAACTGCTTGAATATGTGCATGCTTACCCCTATCTGACGGCAGCTCGTTCTGCCAGTGCTATGCATACTATCACAATCATCGGGATTACCATACCCCACACGGAGCCGATGACGCCCTGCCTGGCCATAATGAGCGTCACCATTTGCACGACATAGTAGATGACCGCAATGCCGAGGCTGGTGATGATGCTGAACAGCAGGATGTTTTTCTTGTATCGGTAGCTGATGGTGCACGCAATGAAGAGCAACACCAAGGGACTCAGATTTCCCAAGAGCCGTTGGGCAAGGTCTGTTGCTAGCCCTGGATGACGCAAGGGATCCAATTGTTCGATTCGCTTGAGGTACCGCAGTGCTGCCGACAGTTCCATGGTCTTGATATCACTGGAAAGGTTCCGAAAGTATGCAGGCTCGAGGGTGAACTCTTCAACATACAATGTCTGATATTCTGTTGTGGAAACGGCAAACTCCCCAGAGGGTATGCTTTGCTTGCGCACGCGCTCAAGCCTCCAGATTCCCTTCTCTTCTTCCCAATAGGCAAAGGCAGCATCAAGACGACCGGTCAGGGTTCCTTCTTCATCAAGAAACACAAGCATGACTTGGGTAAGTCGGCTCTCCTCATCCCTGTATTGCTTGGCATGCACAACATAAGATCTTCCTGGATCGGTAAGTGTAATGTTTCGGTTGTCATAGGTGCTTCTCAAACCAAAGAGCTCGTCGCGCGAACGCTCGCGAAGCTGGGAAGCAGGAATGTGGACATATTCGCTGAAAACGAATTGCCCGGCTGAGAGAACCAAACCCAGGATGAGAATCGGCGTTACAAGCCTTCTGTAGCTGAGCCCGCTTCCCAGCAAGCAGATCAGCTCGTTGTTGGCCTGTACTTGGGAAAGGAAAAATGAGGCGCTGAAAAGCAAGGACGGGCCCAATGCGAAGAGAATGGACTCAGGAACACCAAGCAGGGTTATCTTTGCGATGGTGAGAGCGGGAACCTCGCCTGTCAGGTAGGAGTCGAGGTTTGCGAACAGATCGACACTGACGAGCATGAGCGTGCACAGGATGAGGGCCATGCAAGCGACAAACGTGACGGAATGGATGATGTATCGGTCGAATACCTTCATAGACGCCTCGCATGCAACAAAAGCAAGAGACCACAGGAAAACAGGATCAGGTTGGGAGCCCAGATGAGGAGGGCTGGGGAGAAGGAGATGGAGAAAATCTGCATCTGGGCAAAGAAAAGCAGATACCAGTAGAACACCGCCACCAGCATCGAGAGGCCGAACCCAATGAGCCTGCCGTGCTTGACGCGGAAGAATGAGAGGGAGAACGTAAGAAACACCAGCATGAAGCAGGCGCTGGAGAGTGCAAACTTCTTGTGCAGTTCAGCCCTGTAGTACTGGTAGTAGAAGTTGATCGGTTCCCGTTCCTCCAAGCGCCTCAACTCGGTTTGCAGGCGCTCTATGGTGGTGAGATCCTCAAGCTGGCTTTCCACTGGTTTTTCATGCAAGGTTGCCAGTTCCAGGGCGAGGTCCTTGATGCGTTGTTCGTGTTGCAGCTTTTCTTGCTCGTATGCGGTCTTGTGACTTGCAATGTTCGCTCTTAGTTCCCTGATGGAAAGCTGGCTGGGAAGTGCAGAGGCCAGTGAGGATATCTGACCGGAAAAATTGAGGAAGAATTGTGCCTGTTCCGCTTCGGAGAGAGCCCATTGCTGTCCGCTCTCACTTTTGAGAATCAGGGGATTCTGCAAATCCAGCTGATAGATGAACGCGTTCAGGTCATAGAGGCTGACCACCGCAGTGGGGGCGGAGAGCAGTTGCCCTTCCCTTGGCTTGGCGGTGTCAAAGAGCAGGACGTCATGGACCGTATTGCCCTCAACCAATTTGTTTACCATGACCATATCGGCAATGGTATTGGTGCTGTTGCTCACCAGTTCCAAGGTGGGCAGGTCGCGCATGAGTTCCGTGTACAGCTCACGATATTTTTTGGTACTCCAGGGGAGCGCCTTGTCGGCTGTGACGAACGTCAGGAACGAGAAGACCAGGGAGATGATGATGATGGGAAAGAAGACGTGCTTGAGGGAGATGCCGCTGCTTCGGATTGCCAGGATCTCATTGTTTCCCGAAAGGTCTCCGATGACCATGCTGGATGCGGTAAGCGAGCTGAAGGGGAAGGTGTAAAGCAAGAACTGGGGAATGGAGAGCAGCACCAACTGCAATACGGACAGGTAGTCAACTTGCTTGAGCAAAATGCGTTGGGCAATGAGCAGAATCTGGTTGATGAAAAAGATGAAGAAGAAAAAAAAGAACGCCACGACGAAAGAGAGCAGATACTCTCTTCCTACGTGGCTGTATACTAGGCGAAATCGCGCGGATGAAGCCAAAACTACACTCCTGTAGAACCGAATCCTCCGCTTCCCCGCTCTGTGGCATCAAGAAACGATGCTTCGAGAAAGGAGGCTTGCGCACACGGTGCCACCACAACTTGGGCGATCCTGTCGCCATGATGAATGACAACCCTCTCCTTCCCAAGATTGATCAGAAGCACTGCCACTTCACCTCGATAGTCAGCATCGATGGTTCCCGGGCTGTTGAGCACCGTCAAGCCGAATTTTGCGGCAAGGCCGCTTCTGGGGCGAACCTGTGCCTCATATCCTTGCGGCAACTGTATGCTCAATCCGGTAGGGATCTTTGCATACAGTGAAGGCTCAATGACCAAGTCCTCATCGAGGCAGGCGCAAAGATCTGCACCAGCACTCTCCCGTGTACTGTAGACCGGAAGCACAGCCTCCGGTCTCAGTTTCAAAACATGTACAGGTATTGATGCGCTGGTCATCGTTACTTGGATTCAAGGGCATCGATATAGCTGAGGTTCAGGCGATTCTGCCGGTCAATCTCAATGAGTTTTACCGGAACAACCTGTCCTACCTTCAGTACATCCTCAACATTCTGGACACGGGTCTTTGCCAACTTGGAGATGTGGCAGAGGCCTTCCTTGCCGGGAAGAATCTCGATGAAGGCACCGAAATCCATGATGCGCTTGACGGTTCCTTCGTAGATGCGTCCGACTTCGGGCTCTTCCACGATGGACTTGACCAGATCCTTGGCAAGCTGGGCGGATGCATTGTTCCTGCCGTAGATGGTAACCGTACCATCGTCGGCAATGTTGACTTCCGCACCGCTCTGGCTGGCGATTGCCTTGATCGTCTTGCCACCGGTTCCGATGACAGCACCAATCTTCTCCTCATCCACTTTCATGGTGAGAATCTTCGGAGCATACTCGCTGATCTCGGTCCTGGGAGCATCCAGAGACTGCTCCATGATGCCGAGAATGTGCATTCTGCCCTGCTTGGCCTGCTCAAGAGCCTTCTTCATGATCTCTGGAGTAACGCCCGCAATCTTGATGTCCATCTGGAAAGCGGTGATGCCATCGCGGCTGCCGGTCACCTTGAAGTCCATGTCTCCGAGGTGGTCTTCCTCGCCGAGGATATCGCTGAGAACCACATATTTGGAGTAATCGGCACCTTCGGTGATCAGACCCATGGCGATACCAGCTACCATCTTCTTGATGGGAACACCTGCATCCATGAGGGAGAGACAACCGCCGCAGACGGAAGCCATGGAGGAACTGCCGTTCGATTCCATGATCTCACTGACCACACGTACGGTGTACGGGAAGGACTCCTTGGAAGGAATGATCGCTTCGAGTGCCCTCTGGGCAAGATGTCCGTGACCAATCTCACGGCGTCCGGTTGAGAGACGGCCGGTTTCACCGACGCTGTACGGAGGGAAGTTGTAGTGGAGCATGAACGAGCTGAAGGTCTTCTCACCGTCAATGGTGTCAAACATCTGCTCGTCGCTGGCAGTACCGAGAGTGGTGACTGCAAGGCTCTGCGTCTCACCGCGGGTGAAGAGTGCGGACCCATGCGTCCTGGGCAGCAAGCCTACTTCGCAGGTGATCGGTCTGATCTGGTCTACGTTTCTTCCATCGGTTCTCTTTCCGTCGTTCAGGATTGATGCACGAAGGATTTCGTACTCCAAATCCTCAAACAGGGAGGAGAGCTGTCCATCACGCTTCGGGTCTTCCTCAAGCAGTGCGGCGAACTTCTCACGAATCTCGCCCTGCACCTTTGCAAGTGCAGCATACCGCTCCATCTTGCCCTTGACGAAGGAAGCTTCCTTGATCAGGGGATGGGCATACTCGCGCACAGGCTCAAGCCAGGAGAGATCAACCGTGCTCTTGATGATGGGAAGCTTCTCTTTTCCTGCAAGCTTGCGCAGCTCAATCTGAGCGTCACAAAGTTTGGTGATGAAGGGCTGGGCGGTGGCGATTGCGTCAAGCATTGCCTCCTCACTCACTTCCTTTGCACCACCTTCAACCATCGTGATGCCATCACGGGTACCCGCAACAACAATATCCAGGGTGGAGCGCTCAATCTGGCTGAAGGTCGGGTTGACCACATACGTGCCATCAACCATGGAGACACGAACGGCGGCAATCGGGCCATTGAAGGGGATGTCGCTGATCGTGACTGCAGCACTGGCTGCATTGATGGCGATGATATCAGGGGTATTGTTCATGTCGGAGGAGACTACGGTGGGAACAACCTGGATCTCACGGCCGAAGGCTTTGTCAAACAATGGGCGCATCGGGCGGTCAATCAGGCGGCTTACCAGAATTTCCTTATCCTTGGGGCGGGACTCTCTTTTGAGAAACCCGCCGGGAATCTTGCCGGCAGCATAGTATTTCTCATTATATTCAACACTGAGGGGGACATAATCCAGAGCTTCGTTGGGCTCTTTGCCGCAGCAAACAGTGGCTATGACCGCACTTCCCTCATAATGGGCGTACACGGTACCGTTGGTTTGCTTGGCGATTTTCCCGGTTTCGAACACCAGGTCGGATTCGCCGATCCGTACGGAAACTTTCTTTACTTCCATTTTCTTTTCCTTTCTTCGTTCTTTCTTAGTTCTTTATACACTATATTGATAATGAAAAATAGCTCCAACGGCCTGAAAAGCCATCGGAGCCATTCATAAAATCTTACAAATGCAACACCACCGTTATTTTCTCAGGCCAAGCTCAGCAATGAGAGCGCGGTATGCGTTGATATCATTGTTCTTCAAGTACTTGAGCAGCCTTCTGCGCTGACCGACCATCAGAAGCAAACCTCTGGTACCTGCGTGGTCCTTCGGGTTCTTCTTGAAGTGGACCTGCAGATCGTTGATGCGAGCGGTAAGCAAGGCAATCTGTGCCTGGGTCGAACCGGTGTTCTTCTCGTCACCACCAAACTTGGCGATGATTTCCTGTTTCTGTTCCTTAGAGATCATGAACTACTCCCCTTGGCATACAAGCCAAGTCTTTTCGTACGCACATTCTTCCAGTCCCACATTCCGTCTTTGGCCAGAATCAGCAAATCTTCCTCGGTTACCCGGGCAAGCACTGCCACTTCACAGTCATCCGAAAGAATCAGATGGGCATCATACTCCCCTGCTTTTGGCAGAAGTTGCATGAAGGAAGAGGTGCGATACAGCAGGCCGTTATCCACAAATTTGGAGGGGTAAGCCACCAAATCCAACTCATACGGTCTGCCGAGCATACTTTGGACTTCTTCCAAAGCGCCCTCAAGAAGTTTTTTACGCACCAAGGTGCTTGAGGTTATCTCTCCTGCATCCGTTCTCACGAAGGGAGGGACATCCACGAAGCTTCCGGGTGACAATCGGGATAGATATTCCTGCAGCTGAACAGGTCCGGCACTCGAAGCCGGGGCACCGCAGCGGAAATCCTCACCGACAACCATCGCCTTGACTTGGCAAAATGCACAAACCAAAGTTAGGAACTCCTCAGCTGTGAGTTTACTGAAATCAGCAGAAAAGTCAATGACAACCAAGTGATCAACCCCACTATTTGCAAGGATTTCCTCCATTTGCGCATCAGTGGTAAGTCGTGAGTGGTAAGGCTGGCTTTGCATGGCCATCTTGGGATTTACATCAAACGTGATGACCATGCTCTCCCACCCGTTCTGCCGGGCAAGGCCAATGGCATGATTGAGAATGCTCAGATGCCCAGAGTGCATGCCATCAAAGACGCCAATGGAAACAACCATCGGTTGCTGCCAAAGCATCGGATGTGCTGACAGATGCATGAAATCGTACCGTTTCATTCCTCACTCCCCCTTTTGTAGGGATGAACCTGAGCTATCAACTGATGCTTGTCCATATCTGCGACGGCCCTAAGTACACCATCACGGCTGTACAAGGCTCCGTACAGCTCGTGCTCGCTCAACCGGACTTCACGCAATGCATTGGGAAAGCTCCCGTTGGCAAGGCGGAAAAGCTGGTCATCGGGAACTTCGAAAATACTGACCGAAGGGACACGGGCAAGATAGCTGTCTGTATGGTGCATTGACGCGAGAAGCGCTTCCGCATCATCGGCATACACACTTTCTTCAAGCGAGAACGGACCGATGCTGGTGCGCTCAAGAGCTTGCAGATATGCTCTGCTGCCGCAGGCAAGACCCAGATCGCGTGCCAAGGACCGGATGTACGTGCCCTTGGAAACGTGGATATCTGCAACCAGCACACCCTCGTCGTAGCTGACAAGCGAGAAGTCATGCACCGTGATCGGTCGCTGCGCCATTTCGATGTGTTTGCCGGAGCGGGCAATGTCGCTTGCACGCTTTCCCTGGATATGCAGTGCACTGTAGAGAGGCGGTGCTTGCATGATCTCTCCCAAAAAGGAAGGGATGGCAGATCTGATGGTTTCCAGCGAAGGAAGATCAGCACGTGCAATCACTTCCCCTTCTGGGTCCAATGTATCGGTCTCGCTGCCGAACCGTATGGTGGCACGATAGGATTTGTCCATGGTGGAAAAGAGCACATTGAGCTTGGTCATGCTTCCGGTGAGCACAACCAACAAGCCCTCCGCAAATTTATCAAGCGTACCAGCGTGCCCCACTTTGGGGTCCACCGTACGCTTGATGGCATTGAGCGAAGAGAAGCTGGTAAGCCCGCTTCTCTTGTTGACCAAAAGAATGCTAGCGTGAGTTCCCATCTTCCACCAAGGAATCAATCAGGGCATTGATCTTCAAGCCTTCCCTGAGTGAGATATCAGCCTTGAACTTCAGCACGGGAGTATTCCTGGTCTTCAGGAACGCCCCTACCCGCTTCTGGATGAAGGCACTGGCTTTCTGCAGTGCTTCAACACTTTTCGCAAGCGATTCATCATCCAGTACACTGGAAATGAACACCGTGGCAAAGGAGTTGTCAACTGAGAGTTCCACCCGTGATACGGAGCAGAGCGTACTGACCTGATGGTTCTTGATCTCTCCTGTGACGATCAGCGTGCTGATCGCCTCAGAGAGTTTTGATTCTATACGTTTCTGACTGTATTCACTCATATCTTTTGGTTGCTCTCCAACTTGCGTGCGACTTCCTCAGTATCGACAATCTCAAGAATATCGCCGACACGCAGGTCATTGAAATTCTCAAGTCCGATACCACATTCGAAGCCTTCCGCTACTTCCTTGGCATCATCCTTGAAACGCTTCAGGCTCGAAATGCGGACCATCTGGCTGTTGAGCTGGATGGAATCACGGATGACCCTGACCAAAGCATTGCGCTTGACCTTGCCCTTGGTGACCATGGCACCTGCAATGGTACCGATTCTGGGCACCTTGAAGGTGTCACGCACCTCGACGGTTCCGATCTCAATCTCACGCACTTCAGGACTGAGCATGCCTTCCATTGCCAAGCGGATGTCATCCACCACATCATAGATGATGTTGTACTTGCGGATCTCGATTTTCTCCTGATCTGCAAGAGCCTGGGCACGTGGGGTCGGTCTGACATTGAATCCGATGACCAATGCATCAGATGCACTTGCCAAGGTGACATCACTTTCGATGATTGCACCGGCACTGGCACGGATGACATTGAGATGGATCTCATCAGTGGAAAGTTTCTCCAAGGAGCCTTGCAAGGCTTCGACAGAACCTTGTACGTCACCCTTGATGATGACATTGAACTCCTGGATGGCTCCTTCCTTGATCTTGGAATAGAGATTGTCAAGCGTGACTTTCTTCACGTTGCGGCTGTCGCCGAGTCTCTCCAGTTCCTGTCTCTTGGCACCAACCTGGCGTGCCTGTCTTTCATCCTCGGTTACCTGGAACGGATCGCCCGCACCCGGAATATCGCTCAAGCCGATGATCTCAACCGGTGTGGAGGGACCAGCAATCTCAATCTTTCTTCCCTTGTCGTCAAACATGGCACGTACACGTCCGGGATAGATGCCTGCAACGTAGTAGTCGCCCTGTTTGAGTGTACCGCGTTCGATGAGTACCGAAGCCACAATACCACGACCCTGGTCGATTCTGCTTTCGATGATCTTTCCTTCCGCCCTGCAGTTTGCATTGGCCTTGAGCTCAAGCATCTCAGCCTGCAAGAGTACCGTATCCAACAGTTCGTCGATACCGATCTTCTTGAGTGC
>RZYT01000176.1 GCA_009930195.1 Spirochaetia bacterium
GCTCGTACCAAAGGATCAGAACCATCAGCAGGGAAGCGAGGGAGGGGAAAAGGCTTTTGACCAGCTTTGGGGCTGCGTTTCAATGGCTCTTCCCTCACTGCAGCTTGTGTGCATGCACTGGGCAAGGTAGGAATCCTGCAGTGCCTCATGCAAGGGATACCCCTTTCCTCGGCAGGCATCCTCCATACACAAGGCGATGGCGATCTCATCATCATTGAAGCCAAGCGGCCAATACGGATTTCTGAAATGGTATGTATCACCAAAGGTAACGGCGCGCAGCGAGCGGGGATTGTTGTTGCTTCCACCATCCTCAATTCGCTGTATGGTCTGCACTATCCCCTCATTGTCGGCATTGAGATACCTGACTTCGTTGTCAACAATCTCACCGCGCTCGGCGAAAAGGCTGAAGTGGCTGCTTCTGATACAGCTGTGGTACTGCACGTCTGCAAAATCGAAATATCCTGTCCTGCCATCAGCGAACGCAAACACCGCCACGGTGCGTTTGGTTTGGATACGCTCACCAGAACACACCACCGTATCACGGGCTCCGGTCTTGACGATCCAGCTGGAACGGCACACAGCGCTGATGGTGCAAGGTTCTCCCTGCTCGGAAAGGAAATGACGGATGAGACTTGTCCCATGGTGATCATGCAGGCTGGCCACCCTCACCTCCGTAGCCGGTCCCAACAGTGGTTGGATTGCACAACAGCTGTGGTAATAGGGATAACGGTAATACTGTTCAGCAACAAACACCTTGCTCGTTGATGCTGCATACGCATGATACAGTGCGTTCAGCTTCTCCAAGGACATCGCAGTGAACCCTGTCTCGCAGAGAACCGTTTCCCCCTGTTTGATGAGCAGGAGCAACAATGATTCCATACTGGAGGAAGGAACACTCAGGATGACCAGATCGTGGGGACACGAGAGAGCCTCTGCAACATCACAGCTTGTCTCCACCTGATGAAGACTTCTCACCTCATCTGCCCGCTGGGGCGTACGAAGCACCCACTTCACCAGGGTGAAACGGTCAGGAAGAGCCTTGATGATCCGAAAGAAGAAAAGAGAGCGCCATCCATAGCCGATAAGCAGTATCCGCATAGCAAACCTTCCTTGCATGTAGGTATGTCCATGAGGCAATTATACCACATCACCAAAGCCCAACCCTTCAGATTCCACACAATCTGGAGGGGACTGGCTGTGCATGGACCATTGCGCAGTGTTTCAGTCGCTTGGCAGCAAGACAGACATCAGGTTGGCCAACAAGAGCGGAAACAACTGCAAACCCCTGCACCTTGCACGGACCGCATAGGGGAATGGTTCGTTCATCCATCCCCCCGATTGTCACGATCGGAAGCTGCACAGCATCGCGGATTGCAGCCAATGTCTCCAGTGAGACATACGATGCATCCGCTTTTGTCAGGGTGGTGAACATGGCTCCCACTCCCAGATAGTCTGCTCCATCGGCCTCAGCCTTGAGCGCCTCTTCCACATTTGTTGCCGATACGCCCAGGATGCGATCAGGTCCCAACAGGGCACGTGCCTGTGCAGCATCCATGTCCCCTTGCCCTAAATGCACCCCATCAGCACCCAATTCCAGAGCAACATCCACCCGGTCGTTGATCACCAGGGGGACATTGTGTGCATCACAGAGGTACTTGACCGGTTTGCCCAACTCGATGAAAGAATCGGTATCCAAATATTTTTCCCGTAATTGCACCAGCGTGACCCCACCAGCAAGTGCCTGCTCAATGCATCGTTGCAGTGTCTGTGTTCCCATAAGCATCCGGTCCGTAACCAGATACAGGGTATAGTCAACCTCATGCACCATGATGCCTCCTTTTGAAGAGGGCCTTTGCCGAGCCGATCACCAGGAAGATAAGCAGGGAGTTGCTTACATCGACAAGCAATTTCTGCATGAGGAAATACAGGATCACTCCCGCCACCCATATCCCGAGGTTCTCCCAATCCCAAGGTTTGCCCGCAGAGGAGGCTCGCCGCAGAATGTAGTAATCCGACAGCACGATTGCATAGAGGGGACTGAAAACTGCCCCGATGAGATAGAGAAACGGCTCGATGGTGTCCAAGGGAACCAAGAAGGCCAAGAGCAAGCTGATGCACGTGACGACCAGCGAGAGGCTTCGGTGGGACCCGGAAGGAACGATGTTCAGAAAACTGTCACATGCTGAATAGACATCAAGATAGGTGGTGGTCACCGTGGAGAAGAATACGATGAAAAGCGAAGCCAAACCAAAGCCAGAAATGGTCAGCATCATGGCGATGTCAGAACTACCGGTACCAAGGGATAGGCCAAGTCCCAAGGCAAACATACAGCTCCCGACAATCGAATAGCCAATGGCGCTCCACAACGGGCCGCTTCTCTTCTGTCTGGCATCTTGGGTGTAATCCCCGATCAGGGGAAGCCAAGAGAGGCTCATGGCAATGTTCAATTCCACGCCCTGCCAGAAGGTAACCTGAGGCCATGATGCTTGGATGGCAACGGAAGGAAGACCGTGCAGAAGACGAAGAGCCAGGAATAAGCCCAAGATGAGCAGCAGGATGACCACAACGCCGTTGACTCCAACCCGGTGGCGGGAAAGAACTACCAGCCAGAGGGAAATGCCTACGGCTATTGCAATCATCCAGAGGCTGGGATTGCTATAGCCATACAGCGAGGTGGTCACTTGATCGAGGATTCTCGAACCCTGAAGCATCATGATGGAAGTCCAGCCAACCAGCTGAAGGATATTCAACCCCGAAAAAAGGTACGATCCCTGTTTTCCATAGGAGAACCGTGTCGACTCCATTGCAGAGGTTCGCAAGGTACTGCTCATGAGGGCAGCAAAATACAGCAGGACGCCACCGACCAGATGCCCGACAAGAATGGCTCGCAAACCTGCAGCCATTCCCAAAGAAGCCAACGCGCTTCCTCCAAGAATCTCAGCAACAGAAATTGCCGCTCCAGCCCATAGGAAAAACAAGGATCTGTTCGTAAAACCCTTTGCATGACTACTATCTGACATATAGGTTCCCCTTTTCCATCAGGCACTTACCATCGATTGTGCTGATATGGTCAAACAACGAGGCATGGAACACCCCCAAACCGGTATGAACGCTTGCCAGTTCACCGGCAATTCCCATGCACAGAAGCGCCGTGACCGTGGCACCAAAGAAATCGTCCGTCACTGCACAGCAAGTTCCTACCAATGCACTGCTCATACACCCTGTTCCCGTGATACGGGTCAGTGATTGATGCCCATTCCCAATGGCTGCGATGGATGTACCATCCGAGACACTATCC
This sequence comes from Spirochaetia bacterium, assembly GCA_009930195.1. Classification (GTDB taxonomy): domain Bacteria; phylum Spirochaetota; class Spirochaetia; order Sphaerochaetales; family Sphaerochaetaceae; genus Sphaerochaeta. The sequence goes on from RZYT01000176.1 coordinate 3,299, forward strand.
GTCTTGCCGGTAATGGCTACCACACAACCCAGCTTTCGGGCCAAACTATGGGCAAGCTCCTGGGTTTCCTCGATTCCGGTTGCATCATCTACAGGTGCGGCGTCAACTCCTGAGGTGTGACTGGCTAGTTGTGCAACACTGCGAATCTCAGAGAGATTTCCCCGGATCACGGTGGGCATCACCGCAGATATCAGGCTCTGCACAGTCTCGGTCCTGTATCGGGAAGCTCCCGATCCCACTGGATCAAGGATAATGGGAATACCGGCTTGCTGTGCATAGCGGCCGGCCATAAGCATGGATGCCCGGGTCCTCTCGTTCAGCGTCCCGATGTTGAGGACCAATGCCTTGCTCAGCTGAACGATGTCAAGCAGCTCTTCCATCTCATCCGCCATGATGGGAGAACCTCCCAAAGCAAGTACCATATTGGCACAATCCTGTACCGTGACGTAATTGGTGATCTGATGTACGATGGGTTTCTTCTCGCGAACGGCCTGCAAGATCTGCCCGCAGGTTGCATGCATCTGTTGTGTATTCATTTCTGTGCTCCTTGCCTGGGTAATCCATACTTGTAGAGATCGTGGAAGTGATGTGTCGGGCCACACCCTTTTCCGATGGTCAGCGCATGAGCGATAGCCATGGTTACATATGCCTTGGCATCTCTGACCGCATCGTCGATGGGTTTTCCCATTGCAAGATTCGCTGCAATTGCAGACGAGAAGGTACACCCCGTCCCATGGGTGTTCTTGGTCTCTATCCGCTTTGCTCGCAACCAGTGCATCGTATTTCCGTCATACAGAAGGTCAGCAGCATCGTCAGAACGATGGCCTCCCTTCAGAACCACATACCGAGGACCGTATGCATGAATGATGCGTGCAGCTGTTTCCATAGCTTCTGTTGAGGAGATAGTCATGTTTGCAAGCACTTCGGCTTCCGGTATGTTTGGCGTCACCACATCCACCAGCGGGAATACCAGAGCAACCAAGGTTTCAGCCAAGCGGGAGTCCATGAGAGGATAGCCGTTTTTGGCAATCATCACAGGATCGAGTACGATGTTGCGGGGTCGTCTCCTTTCCAGATTCTCGGCCACACACGCCATGATTGCGGGTGAAGGCAACATTCCGATTTTGACCGCATCTACACGAATGTCTTCAAACACTGCCTGCAGTTGCTCAGCTATCAGTGTGGGAGAGATGTCCTGTGCACCTATCACCCGTTGTGTGTTCTCTGCGACAACAGAGACAATGACGCTCATCCCATACACACCATGGGCAGCAAAGGTCTTCATGTCTGCCTGGATGCCGGCACCGCCGCTGCAATCCGAGCCTGCGATGGTCAATACATGGTTCATTTCGAATCCTCCTCATATGTTTCACTTGCTGGAAAGGACAAGTACCACCAATGATTCGGATTGATGTATTGCTTCCCTACGCCAGTGTTAACTGCCAGGTTCCAAGGGTCAGGTTTTGCCTTCTCAACTCCGAAGAGTCCCCCCGCATCACTCGTAAATAAAAAAATC
>RZYT01000177.1 GCA_009930195.1 Spirochaetia bacterium
AGGAGGTATGGTTATGACAGGCGCAATTTCCATCAGGCCATCCAAAGACCTGCGGACAAATTATGCTCAGATATCAGCGTTATCAAGGGAGAATCCTGTGGCAATCACAGTCAATGGGAAAGAGGATACGGTCGTACTCTGCCACGATGATTTTGTTGAACAGCAGAATTATATTATGGAGCTTGAAGCGAAACTTGCGGTTTATGCGCATTTGGCCCAGGCAGCTGATGATCTGAAACTCGGAAGGGTTCAGAACATGGATGAGGCATTTGATGACATTCTGTCTGAATTGGATGGATTTGAGTTATGAGTTACACCGTAAGGCTGACAGACACTGCAAAACAGGATTTGCGTGAGATCGCATTTTGGATTGCCGAGCAGTCCAAGGATATTGAAATCGCAAAGCGTTTTGTAGGTGAGCTGAGGGAAGTGTGTAAAAAACTGGATACTTTCCCGAATGCGGGAGGAATCCCCAAAGACAGAGTCATCCGCAGTGCGGGGTATCGGTTTACCGTCCACAAGGAGTATCTGATCTTCTACCTGGTTGACGAAGAGGAAAAACAGGTAAACGTGATGGCAATATTCAATGCCAAAAAGGATTATATGCGCGTAATGAAAAAATATATCTGAGTCTATTTCAAGTATGGATGAAGCATCTTAGAGAAATCTAGGGTGCTTTTTTCATGCACTTTTTGAAGGGAGAAAACAACAATGGGAATTCTCAGTGGTTTGTTTCGGACCCGTGATGGCCCCAAGAACGCCACATCCGGCAGTACGTACAGTTTCTTCATGGGAACTTCCGCAGCTGGAAAGAGCGTGAACGAACGGTCCGCCATGCAGATGACGGCGGTGTACGCCTGTGTGCGCATCCTGTCGGAGTCCATTGCGGGTCTGCCGCTGCACATGTACCGCTATGAGGAGGATAGCAGCAAGACCAAGGCGGTGGAGCATCCGCTCTACCATCTGCTCCATGATGAGCCGAATCCCGAGATGACCTCGTTCATCTTCCGGGAAACCCTCATGAGCCATCTGCTGCTGTGGGGCAATGCCTACGCACAGATCATCCGAAACGGCAAGGGAGATATCATTGCGCTGTATCCGCTGATGCCCAACCGCATGAAAGTGGAGAGGGATGCAAAGGGCCAGCTCTACTATGAGTACCAGACCATGAAAGAGGATGCGCCCACCATGAAGGGTGCGGTCTATCAGCTGGACCCCAGTGAAGTGTTGCACGTTCCGGGGCTTGGCTTTGACGGCCTTGTGGGTTACAGCCCCATCGCCATGGCAAAGAACGCTATCGGCCTTGCAATCGCAGCCGAGGAATATGGCAGCAAGTTCTACGCCAATGGTGCTGCGCCCAGCGGTGTGTTGGAGCATCCGAACGTCCTGAAAGACCCTGCCAAGGTCAGGGACAGCTGGAATGCCGCTTTCGGAGGAAGCAGCAATTCCCACCGTGTGGCAGTCCTCGAAGAGGGGATGAAATACACCCCCATTTCCATCAGCCCCAACGAAGCGCAGTTCCTGGAGACCCGAAAGTTCCAAATCAATGAGATTGCTCGAATCTTCCGTGTGCCGCCTCACATGGTGGGTGACCTGGAGAAGTCAAGCTTTTCCAATATTGAACAGCAGTCTCTGGAATTTGTGAAATACACCCTCAATCCCTGGGTGTGCCGGTGGGAACAGGCGCTGCAGAGAGCACTCCTTTCCGATGATGAGAAGGGGAAGTACTTCTTCCGGTTCAACGTGGAAGGACTACTGCGCGGCGATTATCAGAGCCGCATGAATGGCTACGCTACAGCAAGGCAGAACGGCTGGATGTCCGCCAACGATATCCGTGAGCTGGAAAACCTCGACCGCATCCCTGCGGAGCTGGGCGGTGATCTTTATCTGGTAAACGGCAACATGCTCCCCCTGTCTCAGGTGGAACAGAACAATGCCTATGCCAGCAAAGATAAATCAGAAACTTTGAAGAAGGAGGAAACGACCGATGAAGAACAAGAAGTTCTGGAGGTGGACGAATCTGGCACCGGAAACCGGGCAGGAAAGCGAAGCCGAACGAGTCCTTGAGCTCTACGGCACCATTGCCGAGGAATCCTGGTTCGATGATGATGTCACCCCGCGGATGTTCCGGGAGGAGCTTTTTGCAGGGAATGGCCCGGTCACCATCTGGCTCAACTCGCCCGGCGGAGACTGCATCGCAGCCAGCCAGATCTACTCCATGTTGATGGATTACACCGGCAGCGTAACGGTGAAGATCGATGGCATTGCGGCATCTGCTGCATCCGTCATCGCCATGGCTGGTACTACGGTGCTCATGGCACCGACTGCACTGATGATGATCCACAACCCCATGACCATGGCTTTTGGGGACAGCGGGGAAATGCAAAAGGCCATCGATATGCTGGATGAGGTGAAGGAGTCCATCGTCAACGCCTATGAGATCAAGACCGGCATGAGCCGCGCCAAGATTTCCCACCTCATGGATTCGGAGACCTGGATGAACGCGGGCAAGGCCATCGAGCTGGGTTTTGCGGATGACATTTTGGAGGACAAAAAGAAGAAGTGTGCCACGGATGACGTGGCTTTTTCTTTTGCCGCAAAGTCCTCTGAGATGCGGCTTTTGAACAAGCTGGAAGGTAAGTTCAGAACCAAGCCTGTGGCCAATCCCGAAGCCAAACCCCAGAAGCCCCCGCAGGATACCCCTGGGGCAAACCCCGCATCCGAACCCGAAACCGAACCCGTAAACGAACCCGAAACCAAACCCGAAGACAAGCCGGACACTCAGGAGTGCCCTCTGGCTCCGGCTGAAGAATACCAGGGCGCGAACATTGCCGATCTCATGAAGAGATTGAGCCTTTTGAAATAATACGGAGGTATTGATTATGGCTAAGAACAAGATCAACGAGCTGCGTGCGCAGCGTGCAAAGACCTGGGATTCCGCGAAGGCCTTCCTGGATTCCCACCGCAACGAAAAGGGTATCCTCTCTGCGGCGGATACCAACACCTACGAGCAGATGGAGCAGGAGATTGTGGACCTGGGCCACGAGATCGAGCGCCAGGAGCGTCTGGATGCCATGGAGCGTGAGATGGCCCTGCCTGTGAACACCCCCATCACCGGGAAGCCTCAGAATCCCCATGCTGAGGAGAAGACCGGTCGCGCTAGCGATGAGTACAAGAAGAACTTCTGGAATGCCATGCGTTCCAAGAGTCCTGACCGCGCCATCGTGAATGCCCTTCAGATCGGTACCGACTCCGAGGGCGGCTATCTGGTTCCCGATGAGTTCGAGCGTACCCTGGTGGACGGCCTGTCTGAGAACAACATCTTCCGTACCTTGGCTCATGTGATCCAGACCACTTCCGGCGACCGTAAGATTCCCGTTGTGGCTTCCCACGGCTCCGCTTCCTGGGTGGACGAGGAAGGTGCTTACAAGGAATCCGATGAGGCTTTCTCCCAGATCACCATCGGTGCTTACAAGCTGGGCACCATGATCAAGGTTTCCGAGGAGCTGCTCAATGACTCCATCTTCGATATCCAGTCCTACCTGGCTACCGAGTTTGCCCGTCGTATCGGCAACGCGGAGGAAGAGGCGTTCATCACCGGCAACGGCACCGGCAAGCCCACCGGATTCCTGAATTCCGCAGAGCTGGGCGTGACTGCTGCCAGCGCCACCGCCATCACTGCGGATGATCTGATCAACCTTTACCACAGCCTGTCTGTTCCGTACCGTGGCAAGGCGGTATGGCTGCTCAACGACTCCACCGTCCAGTTCATCCGTAAGCTGAAGGACGGCAACGGCCAGTACCTCTGGCAGCCTGGCCTGGTCGCTGGTGCGCCTGACACCATCCTGGGCCGCCCTGTGAAGGTTTCCCGCTATATGCCCTCCCTGGAGGCGGGCCAGAAGGCCGTTGCCTTTGGCGACTTCAGCTACTACTGGATTGCTGACCGTCAGGGTCGTTCTTTCCGTCGACTGGATGAGCTGTTTGCCGCTACCGGCCAGGTCGGTTTCCGTGGCTCCCAGCGTGTGGATGGTAAGCTGATCCTGCCCGAGGCCATCAAGGTTCTGCAGATGAAGTGATCACCAGGGGATGGGGGAAGATGCTCCCCTGTCCCCATATTTTTTAATAAGGAGGAACGTGCGTATGTCCTATAATACGAAAAACTATACCGAACAGGGCGGGGAGAAAACCGTAATTGGCGGCACTCTGGAATTCGGCCCTGAAAGTAAGGTCGTCAATTTTCCTGAAGCATCCAAGACGACGGTTGGCGGTGTAAAGGCTGCTGCCAACCTTGAAGATTGTGCCGCAACGGACGTTGCCGGTGTGAACGCCTTTATCAACAACTACCTGCTGGTTCGTCTTCGTGAAGCCGGGATTCTGAAGGACTAAGGCAAAAGGAAATGGAGGATGTGACATGGCAATTACACTGGATGAGATGAAGAAGTATCTGCGGGTGGATTTTACGGATGACGACGCTCTGATTGAAAAGCTGATGTCAGAAGCCAAAAACCGCTGCCTGGATATTCTTCGGATCGAAGCAGACAAAAAGGCAACGCTGGACACATCCTCCATTTCTAATTTTGATATGGCTTTGATGTATTGTGTTGCCTACACCTACGAGCATCGTGAGGATTGTGATTATAAAAGTCTCAACCTGACCTTACGTGCGCTTTTGTATGCAGATCGGGAGGCGAGGTTTTAATGGATATCGCAAGATTGAAAGTCAGGATCACGATAGAAAAATCGACCGTAAAAGTGGATGAGATCGGAAACCACACAAACGGATGGGAAGATTACTATTCCTGCTATGCCTA
>RZYT01000019.1 GCA_009930195.1 Spirochaetia bacterium
CCCTGCTTCCATGCTGCACGGAAGTCGTCCTTCTTGTAGGCAAGCCAGTTGGGATCGATGATTCCCTCATCAACCATCTGCTTGAGCATGGTCATGGCGTCGAAGAATTCGGGCTTGAGAATGTTCAGGCCTGCATTGGAAGCTGTCATGTTCCAGGTTCCATCTACGCCGAAGGCTCCGAAGATCGGCTCAAGGCGGCGCCCGGGCCATGCTTCGTAGTTGTTGATCTCCTGGAAAGCGCCGTAGCCGTAGGTGTCATCCTTGCCGTTCCCATCGGGATCGTCAAAGGTGAAGGCACGCATGACTGCAAGCAGCTCATCAGTGGTCTTGGGGACAGAAAGGCCAAGCTTGTCCAACCAATCCTTGCGGACGAGAAGTCCCTCATTCTTGGTGATGGAACCGGGATCTGCCAAGCCGTAGGTCTTGCCGTTGAAACGGGCATGGCTGCGGCTGACCTCATCATAGTGAGCAGCTGTGCGGATCGGCATCTTCTCATAGAGGTCGTCGACAGGAGCCACCAGGCCCTGGGGCACCAAGCGGGTCAGCACGTCGCGGCGAACCATGAACAGGTCGGGAAGATTGTTGGCAGCCGCTGCTGCCTGGACCTTCACGTCCTGGTCGCTCTCATTCGAGGGCAGAGCGGTCAGCTTGAGATCGATATTGAGCTTGTCCTTGATGATCTGGAAGCCAACCCAATCGGCAGGAGGCGGTCCAGCTTCGGTAATGGCAGCACCATACCACAGTTCAACAGTGGTCGGTCCGCTGGCTTTTGCCTGGTCAGCAGTACCCTGACTGAACAAGGGCAGACTGACGAGGGACAGCAACGCAATGAGTGCGATGCATACGGTACACGTTCTCTTCATTACAAATCCTCCTTATGAATTTCCAAAAACACATATGATCGAGCAAAGCCGGGAGCAAGGTTACCCTTTCACACTTCCCAGCAGAGTTCCCTTGGTGAAATACTTCTGGATGAACGGATAAGCGATGACCATCGGGATGGCGCTCATGAATACCGATGCTGCCTTGATGGCGGCAATCGGGGCGTCCCCGAAGGCATTCACCTCCACGTACTCATTCATGCCACTGGCCATCAGGATGTTGCGCAGCAGAATCGGCAGCGGCTGCAGCTGGTTGTTGTTCAGGTAGAGCATTGCATGGAAGAAGTCGTTCCAGAACGAAACCCCGTAGAAGAGACCGATGGTCATGATGATGGCCTTGGATAGGGGAAGGATCACCAGCATGAGAACCTGGATTTCCGTCGCCCCGTCAATGCGTGCCGACTCCTTCAGCTCATTCGGGATACCCTCAAAGAAGGAGCGCATGATCAGGCAGTTGTAGGTGCTGATCGCCCCGGGAAGGAAAACCGCTGCAAGCTTGTCGATCAGACCCAGGTTGGTCACCAACAGATAGGAAGGGATCATTCCCACATTGAACACATACGGGATGATGATCAAAAGGTTGAGATAGCGCCTTCCGGGCAATGTATGGATCGAAAGGACATATGCAAGCGGGATGGTCAGCAGCAAGGCGGTGACCACACCGCCTACCAAAATCTTCAGGCTGTTGCCGAAGGCCAGCACAAAACCGGCATTGCCCAGAAGTGCCTTGTATGCAGCATTCGACCAATCCCAAGGAGCCAGGAACATCCCTTCCAGGTTGTTGCCGATGTAGTCATTCGGCCTGAACGAGAGGGTGATCGTACTCCACAGGGGAACTGCAATGATCACAAGCAATGCGACAAGAAAGATATCCACCACCAAGTTGAAACTATGGTCGGCGGCAGTGGGTCTGACAGCCACTGAGATGAAGCGCCCATTCGGTCTTTTTTTCTTCTGTGTCATCATCCGCCTCCTAAAAGAGTGAGTTGCCGCCGAAGCGTTTTACCAAACGGTTTGACCCGAGGATCAGGAACATGCCGATGACCCCCTTGAACAAACCGACGGCGGTGGCAAGGCCGAACTGGAACTCCAGAAGCCCTTGACGATAGACCCAGGTGTCGATGATGTCTGCAACCGAATAGACCGGTGTGGAGTAGAGCATGAATATCTGGTTGAAGCCTGCGTCGAGGATGGTTCCCAACCGCAGCAGGACTACGATCAAGATGACCGGACGGATGGATGGGAGGGTGATGTAACGCACCCGTTGCCAGGAGTTGGCCCCTTCCACCAAGGCAGCCTCAAACAGGGATGGGTCGATACCCATCAGCGCTGCAATGAAGATGATGGCGCTCCACCCCATCTCTTTCCACGCGTCACTGAGGATGACTATCCATGGGAAGGCATTGGTGTTGGTCAGAAAGTCGACCGGTTTGCCGCCGAACATCTTGATGATGTCATTGAGAATCCCATCACCGGGGGCAAGCAGTGCAAGCAGGATGCCGTACATGATGACCCAGGAGAGGAAGTGCGGAAGATAGGCCAAGGTCTGCACGATCTTGCGCAGGCGGGGACGATTGCTCTCGTAGATGGCAATGGCAAGAATGATGGCCAACGGAAGACTGAACACCAATTTGCCGAAGCTGTACATCAGGGTGTTGCGCAACAGTTCCGTAAAATAGTAGGAGTGGATGAACGTCCTGAAGTGCTCCAAGCCGATCCATTGGCTTCCAAGCACCCCGTCCAGCGCCATATAGTCCTTGAATGCTATCTGCCCATTGAAGATGGGAATATACTTGAAAATGATGTAATAGACGAAGGGAATGGCCAGCAGAACATAGACAGACCTATGTCGCTTGATCTCCCGCATCAGTTGTTTGGTGCTGTTCTTTTGTACCATATCCGTTTGCAACCTCGCATGTTCAGCATAGGTCAGCACCCCAAGACAATGCAGGGAGCCTCTTGTACTTTTCCGACATTTTAACCGGATTTTTCCAAAAACCTCCCTACTTAGTATTAGAAATACACCATTTTTAGGACATATGTGTTTTTACTGCCGTGAAACCCTCCGGTAGTGAAGGAAGAAACGCACAAAGATATACAGGTAGAAGGCAAACAACACCACATAGGTGTAAAAGAGGAATGAGTGGAGAGAACCGTCACGTTGACTGGCCTGCAGAAAGGTCTGGGGCAGGATAACCAACACAAAAAGCATGACAAGAGGTATCATGCGGCTCTTGAATACGCGGCGCATCATATCCAGGCGGGAGGCATCATCACAAAAAATTCCTTCTTCCTGTTGCATGGCTTTCACCGGCTTTCGGAAATAGGTATACCCCATGAAGGAGAACAGGTATTCCCATCCACAGTCCCTGAAGATCTGCACATAGGAGTGAAGTTCCTTCCTCCCCTCCTCGTTGAAATCCAATTGGTAGACCACCTCTTCCGGCTCGCACGCCTCAAAGCGATAGATGCCGGGAAAGTATACGGAAACCAGCTTCCAACCCTGTCTGTGCTGTTCCTGCAAAAAGAGACACTCCCGCTCATACTCAGGAATTGTGAAAAATCTCACCATGATCTTCTTTCTCATCACCGTACCTCCTTCATATTCCTATACAGCCGGACAATCCGCTCCTTTTCCAAGGCAAGCACCTCGTATCCCAGATCGGTAAGCTGATAGACCTTTCGCTTCTCCTCCTCCCTGAGCAGGACGATCAGGCCATCTTTCTCCATCTTCGAAAGACTGCCGTACATAGTCCCGGGGCTGAGCAGGATGGTTCCCTCTGTCAACTCCCTGACCTTCTGGACAATCCCATAGCCATGCATCGGCTGCTGAAGGCAAAGCAGGATGTAAAACCCTGTTTCTGTCATCGGGACGTACACTTTTCTGATATGGGTATCCATGCAACCACCTTACATCGCGATGCTATACATCGCACTGCGATATAATAGGGTTGGGCGTATCCCTTTGTCAAGCACAGCAACTACATCATTCTGAAGCTGAACGAACCTTGGTGGGGGCACACCCCTTGATCTTCCTGAATACCCTGCAAAAATACGCTTGGTCCTGGAAGCCAGTCTGGCTTGCCACCTCATTGATGGTAAGGGTGGACTCCTTGAGCAGGATGGTTGCAAGATAGATACGGTAGCGGTTCAGGTAGTCCCAGGGAGAGAGACCGAGCTCCTTGCGGAAAATTCTGGTAAGGTAGTCCTCACTGACATTCACCGCCTCGGAAAGTTGCCATCTGGAGACTGACTTGGTGGCATGCTCGGCCAAAAAGACAACGGCACGCTTGACCAAAGCACCGGTCAGGGGTGGAAGCACCTCACCGGTTGCATACAGGCTGATCAGCCGGGTCTGGAATTCGCTGCTGTCCTCCACACAACGGTGAGCGATTACGAGTCGGGGGATCAGGCTCAGTTGCTCCGCCTCTTCCCGTTTCCAACTCTCCCTTACCAGGACGATCGGGGCACCGGTGAGTCTGCGCACCTGCTCATAGAGTGCCGGATCGAAAACATCGCTGACCAAAAGGCCGATGGGCTGGCTTTGGACAATGCCCAACACCTCATCATGGGTGCAGTGCCGGATATGCTCGATGACCGGCACATCAGGAAAGGAGGCACCAACTACCAGCAACAAACCCAACGAGGAGGCTTCATTCGGGACGGAAGATAGGGCAGCATGAAGGCTCTCGTGATGGGATGGTGCATGGAAACAGACCATCGGCGTACGCGAGAGTTGGCTGTGCCTGGAAAGCAAATGCAAAGCCAGTTCAAGGTCCTTCCCCGTCCGCTGCCCATCCCATGCAAGCAGGCCTCCCTCAAGCTGATTGATCGTACTCCGATTCAGACTGGATACCTTGAAGATCGAAACCGGTCCCAGTTCGGAGAAAACAGGAGGAACTTCCGTCTCTCCCTCTGAAGCGAGGTAGTAGACATTGCTACCCATGAGAGGAAGGCTCTCAGCACCGAGACTGGGCCAACTGAGACGGAACTGGATGGTGTTTCCCTTGATGGTGACCAAGCCTCCGCTCATGAGCACAATGCGCTGCGCCAGGGAGAGACTGGGGTCTTGCTTGCCCATGGAGGCCTTCCAATTCTCAAGGGAAGACGAGAACGTGCAAGCAACCCCCTCAACCAGAAGACGGATGGAGAGGGCAACCTCCCCGCCCTCCTTGCGGATATGGTCACACACAATGTCGAATGCTTGTCTCAGGCGATTCTCATCCCCGAGCATTGTCGGGAGCTCCGATGGCCCATCATACTGCAGGGATTCGGCCTGCACTTGGTGGGAAAAGAGATCGGAAAGCAGGTAGGTCCGTATCTCAAGTTCCAGCTCCCCGGTATGGGAGAGCGAGAGATCGAGCAGGTGTGTTGCCGATCGCACTTGCTCCCCAACCTGGTCCTTGAGCTGGGTGTCGCACCCATGCACCAGAGAGAGAATGGCATCGAGAGGGGTTCTGAGTCCTTCCCCGACATTTGCAAAGAACTCAGAACGGGAACGCTGAGCCCTCTCAGCCTCTTCGCGTGCACGGTTTGCGGCATCGAGCAGGAACGCCCCCTTGAGAGCGGAACTGAGGGACGTGCGCAACTCCTCCATAACGCTTCCGTTGAACAGGGTTGTTCCGATGACCAGATATCCAAGCGGCTGATTGTCCATGAAAAGACTCTCCACCACATAGACACCACGATGGAGGTGCTCCTTCAGCGAGGGGGGAAGCAAAAGATGCTTGGCAAAACGCTGTTGCTCACTGATGATGAGGGAGTCTGCATAGCCTCCAAGAAAGGTACTCTCCTTGTCGTCGGCATAGAGAACCAGGAAACAGGCCCCCAAACCCAGGGAAAGCAGGTGTTTTGCCAGCAGGGATGGAATGGATGAGATATCCCTCACACCCAGAAGATCACACTTCAGTTCATCCAGTCGCTTTGCCTGTTGGGAGAGAAGGTACGCATGCTCGTGCGCAACCAGATCCCGCTGACGCAGGAACAAGTCACGGATGGAAGCCGAGTACGTTGCAAGGAAGGAGGAATCTGCATGGAATCGCTCATACCAATGCAAGGCCTCGGAGAGCAGGTTGGGATCTCCTCCACGGTCAAGAAAACGGTAGGAGAGGCGTTCAAGTACAGACAGGTCAAGCTCTTCGTTGCCGCGGAAAAGACGGGAAACATCCTCCCGATACTCTTCGGAAACACTGAAACTCTGCAACAGCCAGGCAAGGTAGGATTGCAAGGTTCCCACCGTCATGCGGGCTTGCTCATCGGTTCCCAAGGAGTAGACGCATCCGCAGGATCTCCTCACCACCAAAGCCGAGGGCAACAGGATATCGAAACAAGAGGCTCTCTGCCCTTCCATCAGATTTTCCAGCAGTGTCCAGCTCATCCTTGCAAGTTCGGTCATCGGCATCCGTGCCGTCGTGCAGGGAACCCGAAGCAAATGGCTTTCCCTGCTGTCATTGTAGCCGACGATACGGACATCCTCAGGGATGCGGTATCCTGCATCCTGCAAACGCTTTCCGGCATCGAACATCATCATGTCGCTTGAGCAGGCCAGGGTATCAAAATCCTTGCCCGGCACAAGGCCCCGTTCCCGGGTAAGCTGGTCCATTGCCTTTGCCCCTTCTGTCCAGGGGAAGGGGTCACTGACCAGTCGGTTATCCAATACCAAGCCGGTTTGTTCGAGGGTATCACAATAGGCACGGTACCGATCCTGCGCCGAATAATGGTTCTCAGGACCCCTGATGAAGGCTATCCGTCTTCCGTGGTGCTTGGTGATGCAGTGCAGGATCACCGCCTGGACTCCCGAGTATGCATCGAAGGAGACAACAGGACATCCCTCATGCTTGATCCCGATGGAAACACAGGGAAGCGGGGAGAGGGAAGAGAGAAATGCCTGCACCTCATTGAAACCGACCGAACCTGCCAAGGCCGAAGCCCAGGTGATGATGCCGTCAAGGTTGTCCGGATTCACCAATGAGTAGATGCTGTTGCGTACGTACTCCTGCCCTTCCTGGCACTCGAGCCGGCCTCCGGGAAAGACATAAAGGGATGAGCCTGAACGCTGGGCAAGGCGGGCAATCTCAGACCAGAGCCCATTGGAGGCCCCGGTATGGATGGAGGCGAGCACAAGGCCCAAGGTTGGGGAAAGGTGATCAGTCACGGCAGGACTCCTTGCAAGGCTGTAACACTATACCATAGGATTCTGTCGCTTGACAGCGCAACAGAGAGAAGTATATCATTTGGAACGATGTTTCAATTTCAATCACTCGAGGCAGGGCTCAGGCGCCTAAACTATCGTTTGGAACGGATCATGCCGGTCCTCACCCCCAGTGGGGTGATCCTGGGTCTCCTCCTGGGCTCGCTCATCTCGTGGATGAAACCCTCGGTTTCCTATCTCTTCGCCTTCATCACCTTCAGCGGTGCCCTGGGCATCAGTTCCCAGGACTTTTTCAAGGTAATCCGCAAGCCCAAAGCCATCCTGGTCTTCCTCTTTGGATCAAATCTTGTCATGCCACTGCTCTCCTGGTCCCTGGCCAACCTGCTCTTCCCCAACCAGAGCGAAGTGATCACCGGCTTTGTCCTGCTCATGTCCATCCCCACCGCCCTGACCGGCTACATATGGGCAGGCATCTACAAGGGAAGCGAAGCTCTCTCACTGACCCTTATCCTCGTATCCACGCTTCTGGCCCCGCTTCTCACCCCCCTGACGGTGCGCATCCTTGCACGAACTTCGGTACAGATTGATGTAACGGGCATGATGATCTCCCTTTTGCTGATGGTTGTGCTCCCCTCGATGGCAGGCATCCTTATCAACAACGTCACCAAGGCAAAGGTGACCGAGCATGTCTCCCCCTGCCTCAGGCCATTCTCCAAGATTGCCCTCTTTCTGATCATCGGCATCAACACATCCCAGATAGCCGACCGTCTCATCTCCAACGCCTCACTCACCTATCTGCCCATCGCCTTGCTGTGTGCCTTTCTTGCTGCAGTGGGCTACCCGCTCTCCAATGCCTTGGGCAAGGCGGCAGGACTCTTGGAACCTGAACGAAAAAGCCTGACCTTTGCCTCGTCACTGCGGAACATCAGTGCAGCACTGGTGTTGGCCATCGACTATTTTCCGGCCGAAACGGCCCTTCCCGTCATTCTGAGCATCGTATTCCAGCAGACGACCTGCGCCATCATGGCCTACCTTCTGTATGGAAGAAAAAAAGTAACATAACCACCCAAAGAGAGGAGATATCGTATGCAATCAATCAAGGACATTCACCAACCGATAGAGAGAAAGGAAAGAATCCTCCAGTTCGGGGAAGGCAACTTCCTCAGGGCATTCGTCGACTGGATGATTGATATTCTCAATGAGAAGACCGACTTCAACGGCAATGTCGTTCTTGTCCAGCCGCTCGACCGCGGTCTTTCGGATATGATCAACGACCAGAAGGGACTGTACACCACCGTCCTTCGCGGTGTGCAGAACGGAAAGACGGTTGAGGAGTATCGTACCATCAACTCGGTCAGCCGCTGCCTCAACCCGTACAAGGCCGAGGACCGCTCCGAGTACCTCAAGCTTGCCGAGAGCGAGGACCTCCGCTTCATCGTTTCCAACACCACCGAGGCAGGCATCGCCTACCATAGTGGAGACAAGCTCGAGGATGAGATGCAAGTCTCCTTCCCCGCAAAGGTCTGTTCGTTCCTCTACAAGCGCTACCAGGCATTCGCCGGTGATGCAAGCAAGGGCCTGATCATCATCCCCTGCGAACTCATCGACAAGAACGGGGACAACCTGAAGCGGATCGTCAAGCAATATGCCCAGGAGTGGAAGCTCGAGGATGCCTTCCTCCTTTGGCTCGACGAGGCGTGCGATTTCTGCAACTCACTGGTCGACCGCATCGTTCCCGGATATCCGAGAGCGGAAGCCGAGGCTCTGTGCACCAAGCTCGGCTATCAGGACAATCTGCTCGATTCAGCGGAGATCTTCCACCTCTGGGTCATTGAATGCCACAAGAACTTCCACGAAGATGAGCTTCCGTTCAACAAGGCGGCTCTGAACGTCGTCTGGACCGACGATATGAGCTTCTACCGCACCCGCAAGGTGCGCATCCTCAATGGTGCACACACCATGAGCGTGCTTGCTGCCTATCAGGCAGGGTTGAACACCGTGCAGGACTGCATCGCCGACAAGGCCTTGCTCTATCCGTTCATGCACAGCGGCATCTTTGAGGAGATCATTCCCTCGATGGATGGTTCAAAGCAGGAACTTGAGGCATACGCTGCCGACGTGTTGGAACGCTTTGAGAACCCGTACAACCCGCATCAGCTGCTCTCCATCTCCCTGAACTCGGTCTCCAAGTTCAAGACCCGCGACCTTCCCTCCCTGCTCGGCTACTACGAGAAGCAGGGCAAGCTTCCCAAGCGTCTGGTCTTCTCCCTCTCCGCCCTGATCAGCTTCTACGAGGGCACTGAGTACGAGGGAGCAGCACTGAAAGGAACAAGAGGAAAGGAAACCTACCTCATCCAGGATGACAGTGAGGTGCTTTCCTTCTTCGCCGATCTCTACAAGATGGGCGGAACTGCAGAACAGAAGGCAGACCGTCTTGCGAAGGCCGTACTCTCCAACCAGAAGTGGTGGGCCCAGGATCTGAGTGCAGTTCCCGGCCTCACCGATGCAGTGAAAGCCAATCTGCAGTCCATCTGGAGTGTCGGTATGACCGAGGCCCTCAAGGCCCTCTGAAAAGGAGTATCCATGCAGACATATTCATTTGTAAAAGTACACCCGGAAGACTCAGTGGCGGTTGCCGTCCAGAATCTTGCCGCATCCACGGTGGTTGAAGTCGACGGACGTTCCATCACCCTTCTCTCCGACATACCCTTCGGCCATAAGTTTGCCATCAAGCCGATCGCCAAGGATGAGCCGATCATCAAGTACGGCGCTCCCATCGGCTCGGCACAGACCGATATCGCCATCGGTGAGCACGTCCATGCATCCAACATCAGGACACTGCTCTCCGAGAAAGCTGAATACCACTACGACAAAAACCTTGCCGACTTGTTCCAGACCAAGGCGAAGGAGCGACAGGCGAAGTGGCAGGGAAAGGTTCCCTCCATCAAGGCATTCCGCCGCGAAAACGGGAGCATTGGTATTCGCAACGAGTTGTGGATCGTACCCACCGTGGGGTGTGTGAACAAGATTGCCGAGAACCTGGTTGCCTGGGCGAACACCAACCTGGCAAAGGCTGACTTCTATGACGGCATCCACGTATGGGCACACCCGTATGGATGTTCCCAGCTTGGGGATGACCATGAGGCTACTCGTACCATCCTCTCCGATCTGGTCCACCATCCCAATGCAGGAGCGGTTCTGGTACTCTCCCTGGGCTGTGAGAACAACACCCCCGAATCCTTCCGTGCCTTGGTAGGCAAGGTGGATGAGAAGCGTGTCAGGTTCCTCACCACCCAGGAAGTCAGTGATGAGCTTGCAGAGAGCAAGAAGATCCTCAGCGACCTGTACGAGGTGATGAGGCAGGACCGGCGTGAGGATGTGGGAATGGACAATCTGGTCGTCGGCTTCAAATGCGGCGGCTCCGATGGATTGAGCGGCATCACGGCAAATCCCTTGGTAGGACGTTTCTGCGATGAGCTTACCGCCATGGGAGGAACAGGCTTGCTGACCGAAGTACCCGAGATGTTCGGTGCCGAGCAACTGCTGATGAACCGTGCCGCAAACGAGGATGTCTATGCACAGACCGTCAAGCTGATCGACGACTTCAAGCAGTACTTCGTCAAGCATGAGCAGGTCGTATACGAGAATCCCTCACCGGGAAACAAGGCTGGAGGCATCTCCACCCTTGAGGACAAGAGCCTTGGATGCATCCAGAAAGGCGGACAGGCCATCGTCACCGACGTCCTTTCCTACGGCCAACGCGTGCAAAAGCGAGGGCTCAACTTGCTCTCGGGTCCAGGGAATGACATTGTCTCCACCACGGCCCTCACCGCTGCAGGCTGTCACATCATACTCTTCACCACCGGAAGGGGAACCCCGCTTGGGGCTCCGGTACCGACGGTGAAGATATCCAGCAACAGCGATCTTGCGGCGAAGAAGCCGAATTGGATTGACTTCGATGCGGGGAGACTCCTTACCGAGGAGGCTGATACCGTACTTTCGGACTTCCTCTCCCTGATCAAGGCAGTTGCAAGCGGAGAAACGTTGGCCAAGAATGAAGAGAACGGATACGCAGAGATTTCGCTGTTCAAGGATGGAGTGATCCTCTAGGACACGGACACAAAGGAGAAACACAATGAAACCATTTATGGATGAAAACTTTTTGCTGCAGACGAAAACAGCCCAGGCGCTCTACCACGAGCATGCCAAGGGCGAGATGATCTTCGATTATCACTGTCACCTCAACCCCAGTGAGATTGCAAACGACAAGCGCTTCACCACCATCACCGATGCGTGGTTGGGCGGCGATCACTACAAGTGGAGAGCCATGCGCGCCAACGGGACACCGGAAGCGCTGGTCACCGGAAAGGATGCCGATCCCTATGACAAGTTCCTCGCGTGGGCTGCCACCATGGAGAACAGCCTGGGGAACCCGCTCTATCACTGGACCCATCTTGAGCTCCAGCGTTATTTCGGCATCAAGGAAGTGCTGAATACCAAGAACGCAAAGGCAATCTACGAGGAAGCCAACCACCAGTTCAAGGTGAACGAGAATCTTTCGGTGAAGGGCATCATGAAGCAGTTCAAGGTCTATGCGGTGGGCACCACCGATGACCCTGCCGACGATCTGGCTTACCACCAGCAGATAGCTTCCCAAAAGGATTTTCCCTCAAAAGTCATCCCTTCCTTCCGCCCGGACAAAGCGCTGAACATCGAAAAGGATACCTTCATCGCCTATGTCGATTCGCTTGCACAGGCCAGCGGCAAGAAGATCGAGCAGGCAAGTGATGTGGTTGATGCCCTGATCAGCCGCCTCGACTTCTTCGTGAGTATGGGTTGCAAGGCTTCCGACCATGCTTTGGTTACCGCCCCGGCAATCTTCAGGAGCGAAAACGAGGTCAATGCAATCTTTGCAAAGAAGCTTGCAGGAGCCACGCTCAGCGAAGTGGAAGTGGAAGCCTACAAGACATTCGTGCTCACCCATCTGGCCCGTGCCTATGCAAAGCGGAACATCGCAATGCAGCTGCACTTTGCCTCCATCAGGGACAACAACGGCCTCATGTTCAAGGCCCTCGGCCCCGATACCGGCTATGATGCCTCCCACGACAAGGAACTTGCCCAGGGCTTGAGCGCTTTCCTGAACAATCTCTCCCAGACCGGCGAGGTCCCCAAGACCATCCTCTACACCCTGAATCCGAAAGACTACTACTCTCTTGCAACGCTCATGGGTTGTTATCAGGATGGAATTCCGGGCAAGATGCAACTGGGCTCTGCCTGGTGGTTTGCAGACCACAAGGATGGAATGGAAGAGCAGATGAAACTTCTGGGCAACGTCGGCTTGCTCCCCCGGTTCATCGGTATGCTCACCGACAGCCGTTCCTTCCTCTCGTACTCCCGCCATGAGTACTTCAGGAGAATCCTGTGCAATATCTTCGGCACCTGGGCCGAGGAAGGGGAAATCCCCTATGATATGGATATGTTGGGAAGTGTCGTGAGAAACATCTCCTTCGGCAACGCCAAGGCATACTTTGAGGGGTAAGATGATGGGAAAGAAAGAGACTGAGACGGGCAGTGAAAAACAACAGACGAGCGGAGTCATCAGGACCATCGCAATCCTTGAGACGCTTTCCAGACATCAGAGCATCAACCTGGAAAGCCTTGCCAAGGAGACAAAATTGCCAAAAGCCACCCTCCTCAGATTTCTTTCCACCCTGGTCTCGCTCGGCTATGTATATCGGGACCCCAGCGACCTCTACAGCCTTACGCTGAAGATGTTCAGTGTCGGATCCCACGGTCTTGAGCACATCGACCTGATCCATGTCGCCAACCCGATCGCCCAACGTCTGTGCGACGAGCTGGGCGAGACGGTGCACATGGGGGTCAGGGAAGAGAACGAGGCTGTCTATGTTCTGAAGAAGGAGTCTTCCTTTACCATCCGTATGTACAGCCGGGTGGGAAAAAGCATTCCTCTCTACTGTACGGCGATCGGGAAGATCCTGCTCAGTGACCTGGGAGAAGGAGAGTTGAGGAGCTATCTTGATACAACCCATCTCAAGCCCTTCACCCCGAATACCATCCAGGATCCACTGAAGCTTCGGGAGGAGCTCAATCAGATCCGCAAACAAGGGTGGGCATCG
The DNA here is from genome assembly GCA_009930195.1 of Spirochaetia bacterium. Taxonomy (GTDB): domain Bacteria; phylum Spirochaetota; class Spirochaetia; order Sphaerochaetales; family Sphaerochaetaceae; genus Sphaerochaeta. The sequence continues at coordinate 13,170 of RZYT01000019.1, forward strand.
GACAACGAGGAGCACGAGATGGGTACGCTGTGCATCGGCTCTCCCATCCGCGACTACACCGGAAAGGTGGTGGCTGCCATGAGCGTTTCCTGGCCGCTGTTCAGGTTCAATCCTGAGGAGAAGAAGCGCATCACCGCTTCCATCACCGATGCCTGCGAAGGCTTGTCAAAACTCTTGGGTTGGACAAACGAATAGAAGCACAACGCATCCCCGGCAAATCGGGGATGTTCTTTTTCACAAGGCTGGGCTACCATCTAGGTACAGGAGGATTGCCATGCAACAGATTCGTTGGGGAATGATCGGATGCGGTTCGGTTACCGAGGTAAAGAGCGGACCGGGTTTCCAGAAGGCTGAAGGGTCCTCTCTGGTGGCCGTGATGCGACGCAACGGGGCTCTGGCAGCCGACTATGCCAAACGGCACGGAGTGCCGAAATACTATGACGATGCACAGTCCCTCATTGATGACGATGAGGTGGATGCCATCTATATCGCTACTCCACCCGCCTCTCACTATGGCTATGCACTCCGGGCAGCCAGAGCGGGCAAGCCCGTCTACTGCGAGAAGCCCATGGGACTCAATGCTGAGCAGAGCAAGAACATGGTCGAGGCATGCAAGCAGGCAGGCGTCCCTCTCTTTTGTGCCTATTACCGCAGGGCCCTTCCCAAATACCTTCGGGTGAAGGAGCTTGTCGACTCGGGCACCCTTGGTCCTGTACGCGCAGTACATATCCTGATGCAACAGTCGATCAAGGAAGAGGAGTACAAGGATGGGGGCATCTGGAGAGTCAACCCCGAGATAAGCGGAGGGGGAAAGTTCCATGATGTCGGTTCGCATGCCCTCGATCTCATCGATTGGATTCTCGGACCGATAACCGAGGCTCAGGGAGAGGGTCTGAACCAAAGCAAAACCTATGCCGCCGATGATATGGTCTTTGGTCATTTCCGAACTGCGTCAGGGGTCGCCGGCACGGGGCTTTGGTGTTTCAACACCTTCAGGGACGAAGACAGGACCGAGATCTTCTGTGAGAAAGGCAAACTCACCTACTCGGTATTGGACATAGCCGCTCCCATTCTCCTCGAAACAGAGAGAGGGGTGGAAACCATTGGGGTGGAGGATCCTCCCATGCATGTCGCCCAGCCTTTGATCCAAACGGTGGTGAACCACCTCTTGGGGAAGGGAATATGCGAGAGTACTGGCGAAAGTGCACTGCGTACTGATATCATATTGGAAAAACTAGCCGGCAAGGCATAAGGAGCCAACCATGTTTGTATCCCATAGGGATGAGATAGAAAAGAGGCAGATATCCGAGACAATCACCAAACAGGTGCTGGTAGGACCCCAACAGGGATGGAAAGATCATGTGATGCGCATGTTCACCCTCCAAAAGGGTGGCAAGGCCCCACACCATGCCCATCCTTGGCAGCATATCATCTATGCAGTCGAAGGTGTGGGCAACTTGCTGATGGATGGGAAGGACTATCCGCTGAAAGCAGGATCTGTGGCCTATGTGCCCGATGATGTGGTACACCAGGTCTCCAATGCAGGAGATGACACATTCGTGTTCATCTGCATTGTCCCCGAACGGGGAGACCAGTAACAGGGTCTAGAAGTAGCCCAAGGCCATGAGGGTGGTGATCCAGAAGAAGAGAGTGAAGAGGGAGAAGGCCGTGGTGAAGACCACGATCTGACCGGCGAGGTCGGCATCCCCATCCATCTGTTGTGCCATCGTGTAGGAAGATACGGCTGCAGGGGAAGCGAACATCGACATCAGCAGGATGAGTTCAAGACCTCTGAACCCTGCAAGGATGGAGAGTGTCACCCCAACAGCCGGCACGATCAGCAGCTTTCCCGCAACTGCCAGAATCAGGCTCTTTCGGTTTGCCTTCACCGAGGTGAAGGTAACCGACGAGCCCAGGATGATGAGAGCCAACGGGGTCGCTATCCCTGCAATCTCCACAAGAAATCGTTCCACAATCACAGGAAGTCGGATGGATGCAAGGGAGAAGGCCAAACCCAACAAGCCTCCGATGACAATCGGGTTGAGCAGGATGCCTTTGATGATCATGCCAACGTTGGGTGTCTTCTTGCGGAAGTACTCCAAGGCCACCACACTGGTGACGTTGACCATCGGTACCACCACCCCCACCATCAGGGAGGCCAGACCGGCACTGGCTCCTCCGAAAAGAGCAACTGCCATAGGCATGCCGAAGAAGATGAAATTGCTTCGGCAAATGCCTTGCACCATCACTCCCCTTTTTCGGTTCTCCGGTTCAATCATCGGGATGAACACCATGAAAAAGGCGTTCATCACCAGGATGGAAAGCACTGAGAACCACAACAGCCTGAAGGAGGTGATGGTGGAAAAATCGGTCTGGTAGATGTTCGTGAACAACAAGGTCGGGATGAATATGCGGAAGATGAGATTGTTCACCTGCCTGAGCGTGGATTCACTGAGCAAACCGGCATTGCGTATACCAAACCCCAAAGCTATCTTGGCAAAGAGCGGAAAGAGAACTGAGAAGGCTGTGCTGAAAATCATGAAGATTCCTTAGTGGTGATGATCATGGTCGTGATTACACCCCGGACCATGCTCGTGCTCGTGCTCGTGTTCAGCATAAAGATCCTCGATCATCTCCATGACCAGTTTCTCCATCTCCTCTTTCTGCGTCCCTTCGACCACCATGATGCCGATCTGTTTGCCCATCTGGCTGAGCAGGGTGAGCGTGCGCTTTCCAAAGCAGTGGAGTGCCTGAGGCTTGCCCTCCTTCTCAAAGATCTCCAAGAGACGAGCGATGAAGAGCCCATGCTCCTTCTCATAATCCTCAACGATATACACATCGAGAATCATATGCGCCTGTGGGTCGTAGATGAGGCTGAAGATGGGATATACCGGTCGATCGCTTTGCTTGCCCATCATCGGCTCGGGAAGCAGTCCTATCATATAGTAGTAGACCTTGCCCGGCTTGGCACGCATTCGCTTGAACGTAAGTTTTCTCTCTTCATTGGTGAAAAAGGCTTGGGGATACTCAAAACCGTACGCCTCATCCTGCAATACCTTTGCAGTCACTGAGAAACCCTCTCCATCGGCTGTTATGCAGGGGATGTACTCCTTTGAGAATTGGTCTTCCAACTGCAGGGAGTCGAGCCAAGCAGAGAAACTGCTTGCCTTTCCATGCTTTTTGAATGCGGAAAAGTACTCTTTTGCAAACAGCAGCGCACGCATGATGAGTATGAGGTCCCCTGTTTCCTCATCGGTGAGATACCACGGGAATTGATACTGCAGTTTGCTGCGGAACTGGGGAAAACCCGTTGTCCCGAAGTCAACACCACTCTCCTCAACTTCCTTGAGGTCGGCCGGGTCAAGTTCGCTTGCATCACTTCCCAATATGGCCAGAAGGCACTCCTGCGCCTGTTGCAAATCAACATACTCCAGTTCAGAGGCATCCTCCTCCTCAAGTGAGAGGGCAAGATAGCCGGTCAAACCCTTTTCACCGCGATAGGCGGCGAAAGCGTTCTCGACGAGGGATACATAGTAGGGGACACCCTTTGTGTTGAGAATACAGATCAGGTCATTCTCAGAAAACAGGGCGTGGAGAGATGCTTCGCCATAGGCCTTGGCAAGGGAATACAGGGTCTTGTTCATGTGATGCTCCTTCGCCCATCATACTAGAAAGATTCCCCTTGTCCAAGAGAATAGGGGAAGTGGGGACTTCCTCTCGTTCTGTCATAGTGTATACTGCTCGAAACGGGAGAGGATGTATGACTGGATTCGAAAAACTCCAACAAGCAGAGCGGTTTGACATGAAGCGCAAGCCGATGCGACAACGCAACTACCTTCGGCCGGTCACCTGGGCCCTGAGTTTCCCAGATGTATGGAAGCACCATCTGAAGATCAACAGAATTCGTATGGAGGGAGTGAAGCCTCCCTTTCTCCTGTTGTGCACTCACCACGCGTTCATCGACTTCAAAGTCACCACTGCAGCCCTGTTTCCCTATCGGGCGAACTATGTGGTGGCTATCGATGGATTTTTGAAACGAGAGTGGCTGCTCAGGAATGCAGGAGGTATCTGCAAACGAAAGTTCACCAACGATCTCCAGCTCATTCGCCAGATAAGGGAAGTGCTCACAAACAATGGGGATGTTCTTGCCCTCTATCCCGAGGCACGGTATTCACTGGTCGGTACCACAGCAGTCCTCCCCGACTCTTTGGGCAAAATGGCCAAGCTGTTGGGGGTTCCGGTGGTGATGCTCAATATGCACGGCCACTATCTGAGCAGCCCTGTCTGGAACCTGAAGAATCGTGGAAACCGCATTGAAGCCGACTTGAGCTTGCTGTACACCAGGGAAGAGCTCGCAAAAGCTTCCACGGCTTCCATCAATGCCACCATCCGCAAGGCATTCACATACGATGAGTATCGCTGGCAGTTGGAGAACAGGATCAGCATCAAGACCAAAACCCGCGCTGAAGGTCTGCACAAACCCCTGTATCAGTGTCCGCACTGCCATACTGAGTACAGGATGTACAGCAAAGGTGCGCGCATAGGGTGTGCTGCCTGCTCCAAGGAGTGGGAGATGAGTGAATACGGACAGCTCGAAGCGGTTGTGAAAGCAACCGATGAAGCGGCACTGGTCACGGAATTTCCCCACATCCCCGATTGGTATGAGTGGGAGCGCAAGCAGGTTCGCAGCCAAATCCATGCAGGAACGTATCATCTTGAGGTTGAGGCCAAGGTGGAAGCCCTGCCCAATGCAAAGGGGTACATCCCACTCGGCAAGGCCAAGCTCACCCACTCCCTGCAAGGATTCACCTTGGAAGGGATTTTCGATGGCGAGGGGTTCCTGCTGGTGAAAACCGCGCTTTCCATGTACTCCTGCCATATTGAGTATGAGTACTTTGGAAAGGGCGATTGCATCGACCTCTCAACCTTGGATGACACCTACTACATCTACCCCCAGGGAACAGACTTCTCGGTCACCAAGATAGCCTTGGCAACCGAGGAGCTGTTTGCATTTCACAGCGAGGGAAAACAGGTGCTCAGTGAGAAGGACCTTGAGAAGCTGGTCTTACCTTCCCAGGATTGAGGCAAGCTCCTCTGAAGAGATGTAGCGGGCTTCGTAGGTTGAGCCGTACCGCTCCAGTTGCCGGACAAAACTGCGCATATGGTTCTCCGAGCCGCGCTTGAGATTGGTGTAGACCCAAATCTCCGCTTCGTCCTCTGTCTGTGCAAGGTACTCATTCAGATCATAGATATCCAGATCCTCAATGATTGCACCTACGAGGAATGCATCCGCCGCACTCTTGCTGCCCAAGGTCACCAGCTCATCATAGAGTTTGGCCAACTCGGCATTCTGGAAGACACCAACCTGCGCGTCTTTTGCAGGATCCTCAAGGCCTCTGGCATCCAGCAGTGCACCTACAGTATCCATGTGCTGTTGCTCAGCCTTGGCGATGTTCAGGAAGGTCCGGATACCCCACGTTTCATAGAGGGCGAGATAGACATCACGGGCAAGCTTTTCCTCTTCCCTCATGTAGGTGAGTCCGTCCTCCCCATGGGTTGTGCCCATGGTCTCTTCCATTACCACGTTCTGCTGCTCTTCAAGAGGTTGGGCGACCAGGGCAAAACTGCCCAGCACGAAAAGAATAAGAGTTACGATTAGTGTTTTATGCATGTTATGACTCCTTTGTACTGACCTGAGTATAGAAAGGAGAAATACAGAGTCTGCGAACAGAAGATAAAGGTTGGGTAAAGACAATAAAAAAGGAGTGAAGCTCACTGCCTCACTCCCTTCGATCCAATGCGGAACACCTAGCGCTGTACGCGGCCGCTCCCATCACCCTTGAGCAGGGCTTCCACCTCTGCCTTGGTGGTGAGGTTGAAGTCCCCATCGATGGAGTGCTTCAATGCAGAGGCCGCAACGGCAAAGTTGATGACATACTGCTCATCGTCGCCGTATTCACTGAGTGCATAGATCAGACCTGCTGAGAAGGAGTCCCCTCCACCGACACGGTCGATGATATCGGTGATCTCATAGTGGCGGGAGAGGTAGAAACCACTCTTGCCGCTGAGGGCCGCACTCCAACCGTTGTGGTCGGCACTCTTGCTTTCACGCAGGGTGACGGCAACGACGCCGATGTTCGGGAACTGGCGCTTCACCTCCGAGGTAAGCTCCTTGTACACCTCGGTATCCAATTCACCAGTGGTGACATCAATCTTTGCCTCGATACCCAGACACTTCTGGATGTCTTCCTCATTGGCAACAATGACATCAGCATACTTGACCAGTTCGCGCATTACCTCAGGAGCTTTCTTTCCGTAGTTCCAGAGCTTCTTGCGATAGTTGAGGTCAATGGAGACGGTAGCACCCTGCTTCTTTGCTTCCTGCATTGCAGCAAGGCAGCTGTCTGCTGCGTCCTGGCTGATTGCCGGGGTGATGCCGGTCACATGCAGCCATGCTGCATCGCCCATGATGACTGCAAAGTCAAAATCTGACGGTTTTGCCAAGGCAATTGAGGACTCAGCCCTGTCGTAGACAACCGAGCTCGGTCTCTGGTTTGCCCCGGTTTCCAGGAAGTAGATGCCTACGCGCCCACCCTTGGTCATTTTGATGGCGGAAGTATCCACACCGTACTTGCGGACTTCCCTCACTGCTGATTCACCGATGGCATTGGCAGGAAGTGCCGTAACAAACTTTGCGTCCTTGCCAAGCAAGGAGAGAGACACCGCTACGTTGGCTTCCCCACCACCGAATGTGGCCTCAAGTGAGGGGGACTGGAAGAAACGCTCGTGCCCGGGAGATTTCAACCTCAGCATGATTTCACCAAATGTCACAAACTTCTTACCCATATATTCCTCCTGGAGTTTTGTATCTAATCAGAAGTATCCTCTTGATATTTGAAATCATAGAGGGTATGCTGATGCCTGTCAATAATATTTCGGAACAACGTTTCAATATTGAAATACCAAAGGAGCAACCCTATGCATGATGCACTGTTTGCACAACTTCACCAGATTGGACTGGTACCGGTAGTAAAGATTGATGATGCCTCCAAGGCCGTCGGCCTTGCCAAGGCTCTGATCGACGGAGGGCTTCCCTGCGCCGAGGTGACCTTCAGGACGGCTGCGGCCGAGGAGTCGATCAGGCTCATCAGCAAGGCATTCCCCGAGATGCTGGTCGGGGCGGGCACGGTCATCAACGTGGAATTCGCAAAGAAGGCCGTCGAGGCCGGAGCACGCTTCATCGTCAGCCCGGGCTTCAACCCCAAGGTGGTGGACTGGTGCCTTGAGCACAACATCCCCATCGTACCGGGTGTGTGCACTCCCAGCGACATCGAGGCGGGGCTCGACCGCGGCCTGACCACCCTCAAGTTCTTCCCGGCCGAAGCCAGCGGCGGGGTGGAGATGCTCAAGAACTTTGCAGGTCCCTTCCCGAACCTGCGCTTCATGCCCACCGGCGGGGTGAGCACGGCAAACCTCGCATCCTACGCCAAGCAGCCGAACGTGCTTGCCGTCGGCGGCTCTTGGATGGTGAAGGCCGACCTCATCGAGGCCGAGGACTGGTCTGCGATCACGGCCCTGAGCCGGGAGGCGGTCACCGCCCTGCAGGGCCTCGAGTTCGCCCACCTGGGGATCAACAACGAGGGCGACGAGGAAGCACAGAAGACCATCGCCGGCCTTGAGGCCTTCGGGATGAAGAAGAAGGTGGGAAACAGCTCGACCTTCCTGGATACCACCATCGAGGTGCTTCCCAAGATGTACCTGGGCAAGATGGGCCACCTGGGCTTCCGCTGCTTCGACATCGAGCGCACCCTCGCATACCTGGGCCGCTACGGCTTCACCGTCAAGGAAGAGACCGTCACCCGCGATGCAAAGGGCAAGATCAAGGTCTGCTACCTTGAGCAGGAACTCAGCGGTTTCGCCCTCCACCTCATCAGGGCATAACAGATTCATTTTTTCCTTTCAGGCCGGCCTCACTCTGGTGAAGCCGGCTTTTTTGCGCAATACTTC
>RZYT01000178.1 GCA_009930195.1 Spirochaetia bacterium
CTTTCTCCTTTTCCTCCGTCCACTTTTGGAGGATCATGTATCCTTGATTCATAGCCAGCTCTATAACCGGCTTGCCGTCACACTCCTGGGGCCACCTTGAGCGCAGGGCCTTGTGCATCTTGCGCTTGGTAATATTTCCATCAGCCTTGAACCGTTCGATTGAGAATACTCTTGGCATCCCTATCCCTCCCCGCATTCGCACAGATCATCATGGCGAAGTTGCCGACGTCCGCCGCCTCTCGCATAACCTCCGTCGATTCCTTGATCAGAATTGCATCGGTCAGCTCCTCGACTTCGTTGGAGAGCAGATAGAGCAGCTCAAACAGCGTCATCTTGTCCCAGTAGCCCTTATGTGAGTTCTCTTCGAGCTTCTGGCGCATGGCGGCCGTGAAAGTGGCAATATCAGCCTCAATAACTTCCCTACTTCGTTCCACGTCTTACCTCCCATGCTCCCCAAGCGATGACGGCCACTATCACACCGACAACTCCTACCCATGCACCGAGTGCCATGCTGGAAACGAACAACAGAGACTTAATCATTGTTTTCATCCTCTTCATCCTCATCGTCTAATTCAATGGTCTCTTCGGGGCAAAGTTCTTCATTGATCGCATCAAACAACTCCTGTTGATGACCCTTGTCCATGGCGTGCTGGACAATGGTTATAGCTTCATCAATGAGCTGGTGAACGAGCCTGACTTCATCCTCAGAGATTTGCTGCTCGCTCAAAATCTTTACCCGCTCAGAGTCCACCAAGAGCATTTTCTCGCCCTTGATCTTGTGCTTCACATAGGTGGAGGAAACGAGTCCGCTGGGTGCGCCCTTAATCTCTCCGGAGAACCGGTGATGAGTTCCCTGCTCATTGACAATCTTCTCGTATCCAGAACAAATAGCCATCACATCGTGAATGCCGTTCAACCCTGCAGACCGGCGAAATGTGCTCGTGAGATTCTTGAACTCACGAATCATTGCACCGCTCTGCGCTCCATTCAGTCCTACTGCAATGCTCACGTCCCCGTCATAGGAAGAATGGCCCAGGGCCAATTCCATCGTAGATTTCATCTTGACTGAAGTAACTCCTGCTCTTGTCAGTTCCATCCTCTTTCTCCTCTTTCCATATCCTTTGCTTTACCCGGTAAAACTTACCGTTTTTTCTGAACTCAATCTCACTCGGCGGCCTACCCGCTTCCATGGCCTCGCACAGCGCCTCCGGTGTCTCCTGTGCCATGATGTCGACCCCTGCCTGCTCTGCTATGTCACGGAGTTGGCTCATGGCCCACTCGCCCGCATAGCCGGGATGGAACACAACAAGGTACTCTCTGATGGGAGGATCACTGAGCGCTCCGTAGTAGGTAATCTCTAGGCTCTGCTTGCCGCTCGATTTGCCGATATGCAGCCGCCACTGCCAAGAGCGAACCTGCATGACGATATTTTCAAGACCAGATATATCGTCGTCTCTTAGATACCAGTCAGCCTTGTGCTCCTCCTGTGGGAACTCGTAGCCGCACGAGGGGCATGTCTTCGCTCCTGCGCCTATGATTTCCTCGCACTGCGGGCATACCTTAGAAGGAGCTACGCCCTGGCGTTCGCCCTTCTTGCGTGGTGGCTTGACTTGGGTGATAGGGCCATGCATGGCAACAACACCGGCGAAGTCGAGTACCAGGCAGTCACCTCCGTCTGACTTCAGCCTGAGTCCACGTCCAGCCATTTGCAGGTAGAGCACCGGACTCATGGTAGGCCGCATCATGACAATGAGGTCGATATCTGGATAATCAAAGCCGGTGGTAAGCACGTTTGCATTTGTAAGAGCTTTAATCTCGCCCTGCTTAAATGCATCAAGGATGGCCTCGCGCTCAGCCTTCGGAGTCTCTCCGGTCACACAAGCTGCAGTAACGCCATGCTCGACTAGAATATCGCTAACATGCCTTGCATGCTCGACGCCGGTACAGAAGAATAACCAAGCCTTCCTTGAGCCTGCACGGGCAATGACCTCATCAACGACAAGCTCACTGTCCTCGCGTTTGTCTACGGCCTTCTGGAGCTCTGATTCTATGTACTCGCCGCCACGGATGTGTACGCCTTCTACACTCAGGCGCTTCTTAGTCACCTTGGATCTAAGCATCGACAAATAGCCCTGTCTCTGGAGCTGTGCGATACTAGTGACTTCAATCACGTCATCAAAGAGTGCATCTCCATCGGTTATAAGCCCATGCCCAAGCCTCCACGGGGTGGCAGTAAGGCCAACTACACGCAGCTGGGGGTTGGCCTGTCTGAGGGCTTCCAGGAAGGTTCTGTACATGCCTTGGTCCTTGTGACTGACAAGGTGCGCCTCATCGATGATAACCAGGTCAATGTACCCAACCTCATCAGCACGTCGGTGGATGCTCTGGATGGATGCGAACGTTATCCTGTCCATCTCTCTCCGACCGATGCCAGCCGAGTAGATTCCAAGCGGTGCAAACGGCCAGTGCTGGAGGAGCTTCTCAGCGTCCTGCTCAATCAGCTCCTTCTGATGAGTGAGTAACAGGATCCTTGTTTCCGGCCAACTCTGAACCGACTCCCTGCATATCTCCGCTATCACGTGGCTCTTACCAGAGCCGGTGGGAAGCACGATGCAGGGATTGCCTTGCGCATGGTACTCGAACCACAGCCAGAGCTGGTCGATTGTCTTGCGCTGGTACGGACGCAGCTCAGCCATTCTTTGCTACCTGGCTCACTTCAATCAGAAGCTCTTCCATGCGCTTTGATACCCCTACGCGTCCACGCTTTGTATAGCATCCGACCATGAGCTGGTCGATGGATGCAAAGAAGTTCTCACGCGCCTTTGCCTCAGTCGAGAACCCAGAGAAAAATTTTGTTGCATAGGTGCCGTATTTGCCGTCGACTGTCGCCGTCCAAGCCCAGCCGTTTGACAATTCCGTAAATCGCACCATAAGGCTTTCGCGTCCTTTTTCTGCCCTGATTAATCTCATACAATCCTCCCATTGAAGGTCCTGCGGACCATGTCGATGGTTGCATCACCGAAGGGCCCGCCCGCGATGATTTCCTTTGATGCATAGCCATCCTCTCCATTGACGACTGGCTTGTTGTCAATGAGGTAGACGGCACTATGCTCACCGCCCAAGTCTGATTTCATATCCAGCTCGTACGGCACAAGGTCGGGGTGCAGTACATGGCTGGGGCATCCCTGGTACTGATTCTCCAGCGGTATGGTGTCCTCCCAGCGCTCGCAGTACCACGTGCCATCTTCCTTGGCAGTCGCATGAGCACAGGTGCGGCAGTTAACCTCCACCGTCTGGTTGGAGACATGGCAGAAGTTATAACAGGGGCAGTATTTGCACTGGTACCAAGTCGGGTCTGTAGAGCAGGGAGCCGGCAGACGCGGTTCAAGAGCAATGCGCTGGCCGCGTTGGATGTAGTGATTCGCCAGCTCCTTATCCAGCTCGATGCGCTCGGTGTTGATATTGTCGTCATTCTTGCATACAGGGAAGTACAGAGAACGTGTCAGCTTATGGCCGAGCATGTAGCATTGCATCTGCACGTAGTGCATGAACTTGGCGTTCATGACGCCTTTGGCTTGAAGCTCTTCAAAGCTCTTGAGTGAATGGGTCTTTGCTTCAAGTATGTGCCATGTCTTGGGCGCTTCAGGGATGCCTCTGACGATGCCGTCAGGATGGCCTGCAACGTGGCAGCCAAAATCGAGAAGGCGTTGATCGTCAAGGCATTCCTCCACCGTACAGCCGATGGCTCGGAGGTCTGCGACTATATTTGCCTCTTCCTGTTGCCCACGCCTGAAGAGCCGGAGTATACGACCGGGGAAGCGTTCAATTACCGCCCAGTGGAACGTCAGCCACAGGTAGCGCTCACAGTGGTGACCGAGGAGGGATACGCCCATGTACGGACGTGGACGCTCTTGTTGCGACTCGTGGTACTTATCGATCAATGCTTCAATATCAAAGTCTGGATTGGTGGGAATTTCTGGCATCAGTAAGTTCTCCTTCGCCCTGCCTCATCAGTGGACGGCGGGCACCCCGTCCAGACCGCCCGTAGGCGGTTTCGGCTATTTCTTCCAAGGCGGTGCCGCCTTCGCCGCCGGAGCTGTGCCTTGCGCCTGAGCCGCCTTGGGTGTGCCAATCCTTGGAGCTGCACTGCCGCCCTCCGGTGCCCGGTAGTCCTTGATTCGATTGCGCTGTTCATAGCCTTCCTGCGGCTTGTCGAGGTCCACCTTGACCTCGCATCTGACGCCCAAGAGCTCGTCAGTGTTGCCGACCTTCGGAAGCCCACAGGCACGCATGATCGAGCCCAGCTGTTGCATGCCGATGCGGATGACCTTCTCACGGTTCTCTCCGCCGTTCTCGATATTGATGATATCGAACACAAGACGGCCCTCATGGGAGGGGCCAAGAATTTCCCACTGCAGGGAGATATACTGCCCTCTTCCGTCCTTGGTATCCTTCAGGTCTGCATCCTTGACGGTGGCCATGTACCAGCCCGCAGGAATCGGAGTGAATGTTGATTCAGGCATATCCGCTGCCTGATAGATTTGTCCTAAACTAGCCATTACTTGGCCTCCTTGGCTGTTTCGATATCGTGCAATCGTCTTTCGGCTTCGGCCAACGACTTGTCATACGTGGCCATCCTTACGTCGTGTTTTTCCATATCCAACCGTTTCTCAAAGTGCTCGTTGTTGATGAGTACTTCCAGTTGATTTATCCATCTTTTGAGGTACGTTGCTTCATCCATCGGCATACTACTTACCTTCCTTCACGGTGATTTTGTAGCTCGGTCTTCCGGGCGT
>RZYT01000179.1 GCA_009930195.1 Spirochaetia bacterium
ATAGGTGATGACCACCCAATCCTTGCCCTGACCGAGGGAGAAGTCGGCTTTCTCAAAAACCGCCTTCAGACCGCTCATCTTCGGCTTTCCGATATACCCCCCCTTGATGAAGAAGTTCCTCACCGCCTGTGGCTTATCAGCCAGGTCCTCCAAGGTGAAGAGGCCTTGGGAAGGAGCCAGGGTTGCACGAAAGTCCTGCTCAATACGGGAGAACCTTCGCGTTACCGTTGAAGGAACAAGAAAGAATCCAAGCAGTACCACTACGACCAAAACCACAAACGCAACCATGACCTTACTCCTCCTTCCCATACTGCAACTCCAACTTTTTCAGATTCTTCTGCCACCGATGAAACAATTGCACCAGAAAAGCCAGATCCTCATCTGAGAACCCTTGGTAGAATGCCGTGAGAAATTGCTGCTCTGCATGTTCCCTTCCCTTCAGATGATCAAGACATGCCTGGGTTGGATGTACTTCCACAACCCGCCTGTCCTGCTCGGACTGCCTGAGACTCAGAAAGCCCTTCTCTTCCAGGATTGAGGCCATCTTTTTCACATTCTGCCTGCTGCTGCCCAAGTGGGAAGCAAGCTCGGAAAGAGTGGCAGTAGCATTCGGCTGCTTGAACAGGACTGCAAGCAGCAACCACTGCTTGGAGGTAATTGCTTCATCCAGTCGGTCCCCAACCAGTTGCAGATGGTTTGCAAGCAGGAATACAGAGCCGAAAAGGTGTGCTTGCATCGTTTGGTTATCCATCACGTCTCCTTTAGGTAACTGGTTACGTATATTAGGTAATAGGTTACTCTTTGTCAAGACAGCTTGACCTTTTCTCTTGCGAAGAAGAGTATGCACACATCATGCAATCGATACTCGTGACTGCGTCGGTCATCTTCATCTCAACCAGCATCGACGATCTGGTGCTCCTTATGCTCTTTCAGGCACAAGCTGGGAAGAAGAGTGAGCGCCTCTCCATTTTGGGAGGACAGTTCGTGGGAATCGGGATCTTGGTGATCATCAGCTTGTTTGGCGCCTATTTTGCCACCAGGCTGCTGCAAGGGTGGGCAATAGGATTGCTCGGGTTGCTGCCCCTCTTTCTGGGCATCAGGAGTCTGGTCAGCAAGGACGGGGAAGAAACATCACAGAAGAACCGGAAAAAGAGCCTGCTGGCAACCGTCTCGGTCGTGACCATTGCCAGCGGGGCGGACAACCTGGGCATCTACATCCCCTGGTTCACACTCTTGGAGAGAGGCGATCTGTATCTTGCCCTCGGAGTCTTCGCCCTCATGATCCTGCTCTTCTTCGCACTCTCTGCCCTGCTGGCAGGCCTCCCTCAGGTACGGCTCCTGCTCACACGATTCTCCTCAGTCCTGGTACCGGTCGTTTTCATCTTCCTCGGACTTTCGATCCTCAGTGAGCAAGGAACCTTCAAAGCCCTGTTTCAGGCTTTCTGAGTGTAGGCATCATCATGCACACCGGCGACTGCACGGCCACTGGGCTCGTTCATCTTGCGGAACGCAAGATCCCATTCCAAAGCCTTTGCCGTGGAACAGGCAACCGAGTCCTCGCGGGGAACACAGCGCGCTGCACTCTCACTGGGGAAGTGTGAAGCAAAGAGACAGCGGTAGTAGTACTCTTCCTTGGTGGCAGGCGTGTGGATCGGGAAGCGCTTGGCAGCAAGGGCAAACTGCTCATCACTGACCAGGTTTGCCGTCATGCTCTTGAGCGTATCGATCCAGTTGTACCCAACCCCATCGCTGAACTGCTCTTTCTGCCTCCAGACGATTTCAGGGGGAAGATACTCCTTGAACGCCTCCCGCAGGATCCACTTCTCGATGCGCTTGTGCTCACCGCTGATCGGGCAGAGCTTGAGATCCGGGTTGAGGTTCATCGCCACATCCATGAAGACCTTGTCCAGGAAGGGGACGCGCCCCTCAACACCCCACGCGGCGAGTGATTTGTTCGCGCGAAGACAGTCATACAAGTGGAGCTTGCTCAGCTTGCGCACCGTCTCCTCATGAAATTCGCGGGCATCGGGAGCCTTGTGGAAGTAGAGATAGCCTCCGAAGAGCTCATCACTGCCCTCCCCACTGAGCACCATCTTGATGCCCATCGACTTGATCACCCGCCCCAGGAGATACATCGGCGTTGCCGCCCGTACCGTGGTGATATCACTGGTCTCCAGATGATAGATGACATCGCTGAGGGCATCCAGGGCTTCCTGGATGGTAAAGTGCACCTCGTGATGGACCGTACCAAGGTACTCACTGGCAATCTTGGCTGCCTTGAGGTCCGGTGAACCTTCCAACCCGATGGCAAAGGAGTGCAGGCGCGGCCACCAAGCCGTCTCCTGGTCATCACTCTCCACCCGCTTCTGGGCGTAGCGTGCCGTCACCGCGGCAATGATGGAACTGTCCAGACCTCCGGAGAGCAATACCCCATAGGGAACATCGCTCATGAGCTGGCGCTTGACCGCAGCCTCCAAGGCTGTGCGTACTTCCTCTATGCTGCCGCCATTGTCCTTCACCACGTCGTAGCTGGTCCAGGAGCGGGAGTACCACTGCTTGGCCTGTCCATCTTGGCTGTAGTAGTACTGGCCGGGCAGAAAGAGCTCGATGGCACTGCAGACCCCTTCCAAGGCTTTCAGCTCACTGGCCACATAGTAGCGGCCCTCTGCATCCCACCCCTGATAGAGCGGGATGATGCCGATATGGTCACGGGCGATAAGGAAGGTCTCCTTGGCTCGGTCATACAAGGCAAAGGCAAAGATTCCGTTCAGTTCTTCCAGGAAATCGGGACCCTTGTCCTGATAGAGGGCGAGGATGACCTCGCAGTCACTCTGGGTCAGAAACTCATACGTGCCCTCATAGCGCTTTCGGATTTCCTTGTGGTTGTAGATCTCCCCGTTGACTGCCAGCACCAGATTACCATCTTTGCTGTACAGCGGTTGACCTCCTGACAACGGGTCGACGATGGCAAGACGCTCATGGCAAATGATCGCCTTCTCTGATGCAAAGACACCGGACCAGTCAGGACCGCGGTGACGAATCTTTCTGGACATCGCCAACAGGGTCGAACGCTGACTCATCGCCTTTGCTTGCATGTCAAACATCCCTACAAATCCACACATGCGCTACCTCCACACATAAAAAAGGCGTTCCTCGCCCGTTAGGGTTTGGAACGCCTTTGTTCTTGGAAGGATGGTATCTGCTTCAGAGCAAAGATGCAAGAGCCTTCTTCACGATTTCCAACGCTAGGTCGATATCCTGCTTCTGCACCACCAAGGGAGGAACGAAGCGAAGCACATCATACCCGGCACTGGCTACCAGCAAGCCTTGGGCAAAGCAAGCATCCACCACCGTGCGTGGGCTGACCGTCAGCACCAAGCCGTTGATAAGGCCCATGCCCCGTACGGAAGTGCAAAGCGTGGGAAAGGCAATGACCAATTTCTCAAGCTCACTGCGCAAGTAGGCTCCCATCTCCTCGACATGTGCAAGGAAGGCGGGATCTGAGAGACGACGGGTCATCTCATTGACCCCCGCCATGGCCAAGGCATTGCCCCCGAAGGTGGATGCATGGTCTGCAGGTTCAAAGACGCGGTTTGCCTTGCCCACCGTCATCATGGCTCCGGCAGGCACCCCGCCGGCCAAGGCTTTGGCTGTGGTCAGCACATCGGGCTGAACCTCATACGCCTGGTAGGCAAACGGTTTTCCGCTGCGCCCCATACCGCACTGCACCTCATCATAGATGAGCAGGAGGTTGTGTTGGTCACACAAGGCGCGCAGACCTTGCAGGAACTCCTTGGAGGCAGGGACGATGCCCCCTTCCCCTTGGATCGGCTCAACGATGATGGCGCAGGTAGTCTCATCGATCAGGGAACTGACACTCTCCAAATCATTGAAAGCAGCATACGAGAAGCCTTGGGGAAGCGGATCGAAGTGCTTGTGGTACTTCTCTTGCCCTGTTGCCGTAATCGCAGCATAGGTCCTTCCGTGGAAGGAGTGGACCATCGAGATGATGCCGGTGCGGATGGGGCTGCTCTTGTGGCCGAATTTGCGGGCAAGTTTCAGGGCAGCCTCATTGGCCTCGGCCCCACTGTTGCAGAAGAAGACCCGGTCCATCTGTGCAAGCTTGCAAAGGTTCTCAGCCGCTGTTACCGCCTCTGTATTGAAGTAGAGGTTTGAACAGTGCAACAACCCTTGGTCCAGCACCTTCTGCAAGGCTGTGGTCAGCCCGCTGTCGTGGTACCCCAGGGCATTGACGGCAATGCCACCGACAAAGTCGAGATAGCGTTTGCCCTCCTCGTCGGTGAGGTACATCCCCTCCCCGCCCTTGAAGACCACAGGCACCTGACTGTAGGTATCCAGCAAATAGTGTTTTCCTTTCTGTATCGTCTTATCCATACTCATGCCTGTTTCTCCTTGGTGACCATGGTGCCAACACCCTTGGTGGTGAAGATTTCCAACAGGATTGCGTGCGGCACCCGTCCGTCGAGGACGTGCACGCTCTCCACTCCCTTGTCCAAGCCGTCGAGACAGCACTGGACCTTGGGGATCATCCCCCCCTTGATTGTCCCATCGGCAATATAGCCAAGGGCTTCCTGTTCGCTGAGTGTCCTGAGGATGCTGGCCGGGTCGTCCTTGTCCTTGAGAATCCCCTCCACATCGGTGAGAAAGATCAGCTTCTGGGCTGAAAGCGAGCCGGCAACCGCGCTCGCTGCGTAGTCTGCGTTGATATTGTAGGTATTGCCCGCTGCATCAACCCCGACCGG
>RZYT01000180.1 GCA_009930195.1 Spirochaetia bacterium
ATCGTTGCCAATAGGATGCATAGCTCTCTGTCTCTTGCACAACAATCTCCTTATCCTTGGTTGTAGTGTAAGATGGTCAATCGTGGTTGTCCATGGTGTCTTTCGGCCTTTTGGGTCCTACAAAGAGTTCACGGGGCGGGACATCCCGCCCCGTGAAGCTTGTCAATCGGCGAGCAGAATCAGGGCATCGTGCGCCTTGAGGGTGACAGCCTCCGATACCGGCCTTCCGTTGTTGGTAGCCGGATCAAGCTGACCCTTGATGCGTCTGAGGTTGGTTCTTCCCAACCTTCCCTTGATGTCACTGAGACTGATCGTCTTTTCCTCATTGGTTGCGTTCACCAAGACGATACCATGCTCAAAGTCACGTCTGAAAACGCCTGCATCGGCTTGGTGGATCTTCAGGTTCGAGAACTCCAAAGCCCCCTTGCGACCCACATACAACGTGGTGATCAGATCCTTGTTCTTCTCCACCGTAATGAAAATGGATGCATGACCGCTGGATCCTTCCACCTGGGATGGCATGAGGTAGTATCCTTTCCACATATTGTTTGAGCTTAGGCCGATGCTTGCTTGGCTTGTATGTGTACTGAGGTTTCTCCAGTCAAACTCGAGCAGGAACTGTTTGCTCTCACCATCCTTGTTTCGGACTGTAGCAATCTTTTTGCTCTTGGTTCCTTTGTCTCCGAGCACCACCGGTTTGGCCAGTGAGAATACTTCGGTCTGGTTCGTGACCAGGTGCTCTGCTTCACCCAAAGGCATCCCTAGGTATCCCTTTCCTTCAATCGAATCGGTGCTGATGCCTTGCTTATCAACAAGCATCTCGTCGAAGAAGATGGGTGCACTGCGGCCGTCGACCAGATCGTACTCATAGAATCCATCGGTGAGCAATGCAGTGGCGAAGGCAAGGCGGTTGAGTTCAATGTCCACCTCATCTGCTTCCCGCTTGTTCTCAGGCACTTCCTCCGGGAATTGCGCTGTGCCTTGGAGGACCATGAAAGAAGGATCCCGATAGAGCTTCCGCATCTGCTGATAGTCGCTGAGGAAGCCGCTCCACTGGGTCTCAAGGAATTTCTCAGGATCCTGCTGCTCGTACCAACTCCAGTTGAAGGAAATCAAGAAAGCTCCGTTTACCAAGGGGGCGATTACTGAATCAAGGTATTGGTGAGATATCAGAAGCTCGTCATTACCCACCTTTTCCCGCAAGCTGCGCAGCATGGTCAGGGAAGCTGCCGTGCTCATTTCGGTAATCCACAAAGGTGTTTCGTCCTTGACCTTGTTCAGGTTGTAGTCGGCATCAACTTTTCTCTTGGTGGATATCCCAGGGATCAAATTACTTCCGCGTGTAAGCAGGTCGTTCAACATGAGGCCATCCCAGCTGCCATCAGCAAGGTGGATGTCAACCGCAGATCTTGTCCAATAATCAAGATAGCGTTCGCCTTTCTCATTGTACGGGCAGAAAGCTGAGACATTCATGGGAATGGAAGACCACCCGTCTTGTGCATTGATAGTCTCTCCCTTTGCATTGGTCAGATACCAACTCTTGCTCATGCCGGCGATAAACGCCTGTTCTGCATTGCTCAGCTGATGAAGCTGAGGCTGTGGAAGGCTGCCATCACGTGATGTTACATGCGTCTCAAAAGCAGGAAGCAATACAATGTTCGGGTTCAAAGCTCTCAGCCGCAGGGAAGCAGCCGGATCGTTGGTCGAGTACATCGCATGCATTCCTACCACCACATCGCTGAGTGCAAGTCTGCGTTCCAGCTCGTCGAATGACATCCAAGGCGTATCCCCTTGTGCCGATCCGCTGCCATCACGGGCTACCCACTCAGCCATGGAAGTGAAAAAGTTGCCAAGCCTTGGGTAGGGAGCATCCTTCAGTTTCTGGGCAGGGCTGTCCTCGATGGATTGGGGTACGGTGATTTGCCTGGAGACCCTGAAGTTTGTCAGTTCAACAGATACGTCACCGGAGAAATTTGCCTCAAGGATATAGATGTCATCCTCGGTACCCGTCTTTACTGCGCCTGTATAGTGGCCTTCTGTGACTTGATAGGCAGGTATGGCCATGGCTCCTCTGTCAAGTTTGGTGTTGGTTCCGCTGTAGATACGCACCCAACCCAACTGGTCGAGGTTCTTGGGATTCTTCAATACCTTGTAGTCGAACTCGAGCAGGATGACTGTATCCTTGGGCAATTTGACCACAGAGGAGTTTGTCCAGAGTTTCAGCCACCCTGTGGTGACTATACTTGCATTGCCGGTGGGGATAGTGCTTTTACCGATGGTGAAGTCGCCATCACCCCGGAGCATCAGCGAATGGGTGTGCTGATACTTTTTGCAGTCCTCGTAGGCTACCACTGCATTGGTTGCCATATCCTTGATGGTAATCTCTGTAACGGCAATGGCACCCTTGCTGACCACATTCATCAGCAGCTGGTAGTCTGAATACTGCTTCAGTTGTGCCTGCATGGTGGCAACGCCTTCCGTTCCTGCAGGTTCGGTTATGAAGATCGATTGTTCGACCCAATTGTTCTGCTGGGCACCGGTGTTGGAAAAGAGGATTGTTTCGAAGCCTTCATCGGGGGTCTCGAGCACTTTATAGCGATAACTCACCTCATACCAGCCACCGGGATTCAGTGGGATGATGTTTGGATCGGTTCGATAGTATTGCATGTATTTTTGCGATCCATCGCTTTTTCCTAGTACCCAAGGGTCCTCATCCTCTTTTGGGAAAGTCCCAATTTCTCCCACCAGGAAGCCACGGGTGGGGGCGTGGATGACTGCAGAGAAATCCTCCACTCCAAGCAGTTCATATTCGCAAGTTTTTCCTGCTGCTTCGGTAGGCAGGGTAAGCGGCGCCGACTCCAACTTCTTGTAGGTTGGAGTGTACATCAAAGCCATGTTGTCCTCTTGTTGTGTAGATGAGCAGGAGTTGAAGAGCAGCAACAGCAACAGGACCAGGAGAACGGAAAGCAATGGCTTTCCTTGTGTTCCATGGTCGTACATAGTTCGCTCCTTTAGCTAGTGATCCTCTTCAAAGGAGAAGCCCTAAATGCTAATATGTCAAGTAGTTAGTAATGATGTAAATATCGCTGATGGAATAGTATAATAACGTAGTGAAGCACAAGGGTATGTCCGTAGGGAGCTAAACTCTTCCTCACAACAGGATAGGGTGCATACTTGTAAAGTATAGCAAAATACTAAGTAAATGGTGATAATTTTTCTGAAGCCGATCCATAGGAACAGAGCCTCTGCAGAAAGAAACTAATAATAATCTGCCAGTGCTAGACACGTGTGTGGTAATATGGCGGGGAACAGGCTTATATGGGGGGTGTCTATGAAGCGGATAGCATGTATGGCGTTCCTGTTGGTTCTGATGGTAAACACATTGTTTGCTTCCATTGTTGGTGATGCGCTTGGATCCATTGTTGGTTCGAGTTTGGACATGGCTGCATCGGACTATGCTACTGTTGTGCAAATCGATGGACAGGAAATTGGTTTCGGCGGAAAGGGAATCGCATCCTTGAAGCATACATTCAAGCAACACGATTTTTCCCAGGTTTCTTATCAGCAGCGGCAAGAGATCTACGGGAAGGCTCAGATAAGCCTCGGTTGGCCCGCATGGAAAAACCTCTTGGTAGGGTTCGGGAAAGGATCAAAACTGCAGGGGGATTTTGGGGGCATGCTGTTCGGCCAGATCAGCGACTGGACTACCTTGTCCATTGCAGGGGCTGGAATGGGGATAATTTTGCTGGATATCCTGTTTGTACAAATCTTCAGCGCATCCAATGATTCGATGCAACTGAACAATCCCGATGATCCCTTCAATCAGCTCGGCATTGCGGCCATGGCAATCGGAGGTGGTGCTTTTGCTGTGGGGCGGCTCATCCAAGCTCTTATTCCTCTTACGTTTGGAGCTCGCTACAACAAGGCTCTTCGCAAGGGGCTCCTGCTGGATAAAAACCTTTCCGATACGCTTGGCCTCGACGTTGCATTGGTTCCCGTCTCAGGCTCCTTGGCTATCCGATGGGTTGGAAAAGTATCACTGAATCCACGTACGTAGTCCTGGAATATTGTTCTGCAAAGCATCGCAAAACTGGAACAATCTGCAAAACATGCATATACTGAGCGGTATGAAACGAATGCCAATACTGTGCTCTGTCATGCTTGTTGTTTTTCTGTTTATCGGTTGCACTACTGCTGTTGCAGATCATCCCTACCAGCAGGATCTGCACGAGCTGTATTCCACTCTTCCTTCGGCTCATAAGGATTTCTTCCAGGGAAGAGACCAGAAACCTTTCCAAGACTCCTATGAACAGGCTGTTGCGGCAGCTCCTGCCATGGATGTCGGACAGTTGTATTACACGCTCAGAAAACTTGCTTCCTTTGCACAGGACAGCCACACAAGTGTTGGCTTGACCCAGGAACTGGTGCAGCTTTTCCATGCCATTCCGGCACAGATGGCCTATTTGGAGGGTGCCTGGCACCTGGGTGTCCTGCAAGATTCAAACCTTTCTTTGCTGGGAGCCCGTGTGGAGGCCATCAACGGTGTGCCGATGCAAGAAGTTGAAGAGCTGGCAAGCGCGTTGTTCGGCCATGACAACGAGGTATGGTTCCGTCACAGTCTTGCAGGTCAGCTCAACCTTACCGAGCTGTATACGTATCTGGGAATTGCAAATCAAACGACGGATGAGGTGGTGCTGACTGTCGTTCCTTTGCACGAACATGAAGAACAAAAGCTTGTGCTGCAGCCCGTGAAGGCTGGTGAG
>RZYT01000181.1 GCA_009930195.1 Spirochaetia bacterium
ATGGCCAAAACTTTCAGCAGCAAGGGAAGCTCATCGGAAAAGCAGTCCACATGTTCCTGCCCGAACCAATGCAGGCTGTCCTTCTGAAGAAAAGCAGAGAGGACCTCCCCGGTTTCCACAACCGTGGCATCACCACTGGGATGAGTACCGAACCAGAGCTCGGCCTTGCTCTCTCCATCCTCAGGCATGGAAAGCAGTGCGGGAATGAAGGAGGTGTTCCCCCACTCATACGCTTTGATATGTCCCTGAATCTGTACTACGTCCATACGCTCCTCCATGGCAAGTATAGGGCTCTTATGCCCCTAGAGCAAGCCAAGCCCGCCAATTGGCGGGCTTGGGATGGACAGAACAGTTGGTTATTTGCCGTACACCTTCGGAAGGATGATCATTGCTGCTGCAAAGCAAGCAAGAGTGAACAACCAAGCGATAAAGACATTGAGGAAAATACCGCCGAAAATGAAGCCAACCAAGGTACAGACAGCTGCAGTGACAGCGTAGGGCATCTGGGTTGCAACGTGCTCAAGGTGAGGACAACCAGCACCGGTGGAAGAGAGGATGGTGGTATCGCTGATCGGGGAGGCATGGTCACCGAAGACCGAGCCGCCGAGCACTGCACTGACGCTGATCATAGCTGCATTGAGCAGGGCTGAATCCCCAAGGCCCTTGGCCTGGGCAAGACCAACTGCGATTGGCATTACGATCGGAATCATGATCGCGAACGTTCCCCAAGAAGTTCCGGTGGAGAATGAGATCAGGGCAGAGAGGGCAAAAGCAATGACGGGAACCAAGGCGATGGGGAATCCACCACCGACGACCACATCACTGAGGAAAGCTGCCAAACCGAGACCGCCGTCCTCGGGACTGCTCTTGATGACAGAACCGATGGTCCAAGCCATGGTCAGGATGATGAGAGCGGGAACCATCGACTTGATACCGTCGGTGATGGCTTCGCTTGCACCCTTGATCGTGAAGAGCTTGCGTGCGGTGTAATATACATAACTGATAACCAAGGTGAAGATCACTGCATAGAAGAGAGCCATGGAAGCATCAGTGTTGTTGAAGGCATCGCCAAGGCTCATGGAGGCAGCAGCAGCACCCACGCTGGTGATGGTCTCGCCGTCGATGGCACCAAGGTAGGTGGTCATCGGGAAGAAA
The DNA here is from genome assembly GCA_009930195.1 of Spirochaetia bacterium. Taxonomy (GTDB): domain Bacteria; phylum Spirochaetota; class Spirochaetia; order Sphaerochaetales; family Sphaerochaetaceae; genus Sphaerochaeta. The sequence goes on from RZYT01000181.1 coordinate 1,156, forward strand.
ACGACTGCTGTTACGATGAGGACAATGATCGGGAAGAGCATGTCCATCGGCTTTGCCTTGGCAGCATTGGCATTCCCGTCAATTTCTACCTCGCCGGGAGCCGGCCCATAGGTTTCGTTGTAGAGGTTGCCGGTTTCCTTGGCATACGCAATGCTTTTTGCCATGGGACCGAAGTTTCTGCCGGTCAGAATGATGACCAGAACCATCAGGATGGTGAGCAGTGCATACAGGTTGTAAGGAACCGAGCGAATGAAGAAGGAGAACTCACTGACGCCCAGAGCCTCAAAGCCTTCGGAGCCCTTGACGATGGACATGACGGTGATGACCCAGCTGGAAATGGGAACGAGAATACACACAGGAGCGGCAGTTGAGTCGAGAATGTAAGCCAGCTGGCTGCGGGGAACCTTGTTCTTGTCGGTGATGGGGCGCATGACCGTACCGACTGCAAGACTGTTGAAGTAGTCATCGATGAAGATCAGCAGGCCGCAGAACCAGGTCATCAGGAGGCTGGTCTTGGAGGTGTGCAGCTTGTCTGCCGCCCAACGACCGAATGCATGTGCAGAACCGGTCTTGCTGAGCATACCCACCAGGCCGCCAAGCAGGGCACAGAAGAGGAAGATGCGGATGTTCCATCCATCATTGAGGGAACCTGCAATCATGTCGGTAAGATTGATGACTGCAACCAAGGGATTGCCACCGGCTACAATGATTGCACCGGAGAAAATACCCAAGAACAGGGATACCATTACGTCCTTGGTAATGAATGCAAGGGTAATGGTGAGAACAGGAGGAATAAGTCCCCAAATTCCAAAACTTGTCATGTTGACCTCTCTCAAATAGGGTGAAAGACCCTGTATGTGTGATATGCGCTGACTATAGCACGCCATTCGTTACAAAGTATAGGTCAAAACATGCAAAAATATGATAAATTTTACAATTTGTTATCCTAATAACATAAAGTAATCCCCAGACATGGAAATGCCCTCCTTTGCAGGGAGGGCATTCCAAGTTGAGGAGATGAAACGATACTAGCGGGAGAAAAGCGAGAACCGGAGCGACAGCGCATCGATGGGTTTGTCGCCGATGCTCGGTCCATACTCGGTTACGAAGTACGCAGCATCGATGTGGAAGATCAACAGATCGAATCCGGCACCGATGGACTTATAGCCCTTGTTCAGGCCGACGCGGAAGTCAAAGAGGCTGAGCAATCTGACCGATGCGCCCAAGCGGGTCTGTTCGTAGAATGCACGCTTCAGGGCATCCCCTTCCTTGCCGGAGATGGACATTACGTCCACAACATCCACTGCAATGACGGGTTTGATCAGCGATCCGAGCTTCGGAGCCCAGGTCAGACCTGCATCAAGTCTCCAGTCACTCTCGATCTCAAAGGTCTCACTGGTAAACGCAGAATCTGCACTGGTATCATCAGTAAAGCTCTGGCCCAACACCTCTTCACCCCAGTCATTCAAGGACTGGTAGGTGGTCATAGTGTAGTTGCCATTGAAGTTCTTCGCAGCGGCAGAGACAGTGAGCCCAATCGGCAGGTTCAGGTTGACACCGGCGGAGATCGGCAGCGCATAGCCGGCGATCAGCGGGGTATCATTGAGGAACGTGTCGGCAGGGTCATCATCATCGATGAGATCAGCCATTGAGGAGGCACTGATTGCAGAGAAGTATGCCTTGTACACGGCCTGGGCAGTAACACCAAGGTCAATGCTCATGGAACCGGGAACAAGATCAATCCTGAAACCGAGGCCTGCAGTTGCAGCGGTGGTTACCTGGGCAATGAGATTCGTGGAGGTAAGGTCTGCACCTGTCTTGTAGGACATCATGCGTTCCTGCACCTGCAGCGAGAGGCCAAGGCTTCCCAAGGTTACCGCAGTGGAAACATCGGTGGTGAGTACATCACCATAATCTTTCTTGATGGTTCCCAGGAACTTCTGTGCTCCAGAGACCATTCCGGCATCAGTCCCCTTTTCTAACTCCTCGATCATACCACTCTCAAGAATGGCTGCCGGACTGTAGGCAGTCACGGTGACAGAGGGGAAGGAGAATTTGAAGCCCGACTTCGCAAGGTTTGCAGGGTTGATCAGGAAGCTGTCATGATAGCCCCTGACACCAAGTCCTGCACCACCCATACCCAACACGCGGACACTGGTTCCCACGAAGGGCTCCCCTGTCTGCTTGTAGATCACATTATTCGGCGAGTAGTCGACTGCAAGCAGAGGAGCAACAAGCACGAGCATCAGTAATGCTATGGCAAATATTTTTTTGTTTTTCATATTTTCATCCTCCTCTTACAGCCCTGCATACCAGTCATTGAGACTATCCTCATTGGAATCCAACAGGAAGTCTTCCAACTCAGTAGTCAGTTGTGCGATACCACCGCTCTTGTTGATCTCAAGCAAGGTGCTGACAATATTGCGATAATACTGCTCGCTCCTGGTCTTCAGGAAGGTCTCCCATGCATCATAGAAACCAACAACAACAAAGTCTGGCTCTACCAATGTGCTATTCTCAGTCAATTCTCCATTGCCCAATAAAGGATTGTCGGTGAGGAAATCCTCAATGATTTCGTTGGCCTTGTACGAAGTGCTGTCAGTAGTATTCTTGTACTTCACATACGCATCATGCTCAGTCACAAACACAGCAAGTGCATACTTGATCAAGGTAGAGGTATCAAGGTTTGCATTCAGCAAGTCAGCTTTGGCTATACCGCCCTTTCGCTTGAAAGTCATACCATGTTCCATTGCAGAACGATACGCCTTCTGATTGAGTATGAAACTCTTATACTTGGCATCAGTATAGTCAAAAGTGTTATCACTCTTGGTTATACCCATCAGCGTAAGGATATCAGGAATGATTCCATTGATGGTTCCCAAGACTTCCCCGGCATCCCCAAGATCGATGGTAGCACCTGTCCTGGATTTGATTGAGGAAGAACTATCGTCATTCAGACTATCCAAGAGACTTGCCAGATCAAGCTGACCAGAGAAGTCGATGCTTGCAGCACCGGAAATCTGTTCGGCCATCTGGGCGGTGAACAAGGCATCATCGACGATACCAAGAAGCTGTGTTTTGTTGGTTGTGATAGCAGCATCATTGATACCAGAAAAATCAGCACCACCAATATCCTGCAACTTTGTGACAGTATTGGAAATCAGGTTAGTCATCATCTGCAAGACAAGCACATCACCTTGAGTCAAGGTAGCAGGATCACTAACAACCGGCAACTCCAGCTTAGCTATCGCAGTCTTCAGTTCATCATTTCCAGAAGGAAGACTTGATTGCAAAGCGTCCAAGGTAGCATTGAACACCTCAACTGTACCTTGCGCTGCTGCCTGCTGAGTCGCATCGGTGATGGGTTTTGCCAACTCGACAAGCAAGGTTGCTGTCTGTGTGGGAGAATTCAACGTAGCAGCAAGATCCGTCTTCAACGTTTCTTGTTCAGCTGCTGTTTGAGGTGCAAGAATTGTCGTTACACCAGCAGGGACGGTGACAGCAACACCCAGCTCACTGTTTGAGCTCCCGGCACTCACAGCGGAAGCTCCTGTTCCGGTACCAATGGTTGCTATTGCAGCCACAGCCGCTTCAACATCAGCCT
>RZYT01000182.1 GCA_009930195.1 Spirochaetia bacterium
CTCATCAAAGGCCGGCTCACACCCATAGTTGCCGATATGCGGGTAGGTCATGACCACCATCTGTCCCCGGTAGGAGGGATCGGTGAGAATCTCCTGATACCCGGTCATGCTGGTGTTGAACACCACCTCTGCGGCAAGGGAGGGCTCGTCAAGGGTGGGAGCATCGGCTCCGAATCCCTGTCCCTGGTACAATGTCCCGTCTTCCAAGAGTAGAAAGCGTGTTTCCATAGGTGCTCCATCCGCTCAAATTGTAGGGATGATAGTTAATATTGCCGATTAATGCAACACTTTCTGTATAAATATACAACAAAAGTGGAAATTGTATTTGAGTATGCAACAAAACCATGCGTTTTTGTTGCGATGCTACTTCTTGTGCAAGGAGAAGTTCTCCGGGTTGAATGCGTCTCCTCCGAGCCAAAGATCGATTCTCAGCCCACTGTCCGAATTGTCCACGCTGGCGTGCTTGATCTGCCAACCGATGAGCTTGAGCCGGGCATCCCAAGCCATGTCATGGCCTGCCATCAAGCCATAGTACTCGGCAAGCTCCGGCCTGCTCTGCTTGGGATTGAGGGCCTGATAGATGCGTGCAATCTCCTCCTCGGTCCTCGGCCTGTCGTCAAAGAAACTGATATGTGCGCCATCCGGCTCCTGATGCAGGGAGACCACCAGTCTCAGCGGGTTGCCCTCAAGCAGGAAATTGGTAACCTCTCCGATCAGTCGTCCTAAAAATTCCTTTCGTTTCATCTGGTGAAATCCTCCTTGGGGCGATTGGTCTTGTACCATTGCAGGATGGCGATGAAGAGACTGGCGGTAAGCCCGCCGGCAAAGCCATTGTTGTAGAGATCCAGACCACCGTGCCAGCTGGCGGTGACCTCAACCATGACCAGGTGCACCGCCCCTGCCAAGAGGCCTGCGATGATGCCGAACTGTCCGGCAATGGGGGCGAGGGTGGTGCTGAACAGGGCTGCAAGCAAGGGGCCGGGTGCATTCAGGTTCTTGGAAAAGAGCAAGGTGGAGAGCACTACCCCGAAGAGGACAGGAAGGGTGTTCTTCACTGTCTTGCCAAAGCCTCCGAAGGCCATGATGGTGAAGATGCCTCCGATGACCGGACCGTTGATAGGGCCGCCTACAACCAATACATACGCCCAGTACAGCAGGCCCAAAAGTCCGATATTAGCAAGGGTTCCCCCATAGTAGCCGGTATCGAAGAAATCATAGGGCAGGCGGCCACTGAGCTTCTGGATGGCTAAGAATCCCTGCAGGCTTTTTTGTGGTTTCTCCACTATCATGGCGGTCACCAAAAGAACAAGGCTGATCAGGGGGACCAGCAGAAAGAGGGGGAGGGAAAAGGTGTCGCTCCATTGGATGGACAAGGGTTGCATCTTCTTGGTTGCAATCAACAGATTTGCTGCAAACAGTCCGATGAAACCGCAGCTGAATCCGACGTTGTAGAGGTTGTAGCCTTGGTGCAGGGCAAGCATGGCTCCTGCAACCGCAGGGAGGATGAAGCCTGCTGCAAGTCCACTGACCAAAGCCAGAGGAATGGAAAGGCCCAAGGGCAGACCGACATGGAACATGATCTGGGTTACCAATGGACCCAGGGCAGTCCCGAAGAGGGCGATGAGGCTGTAGGAACCGAAGGTTTTGCGTGCCACCTTGCTGGCGATCCAGACCCCCATGATGAGAGGAGTGCTGTTGAGCAGGGTATTTCCGAAGAATGCAAAGCCCATCATGGTCAGAATTGCTGAGAGGGTGGGGCCTGAAAGACTGACGGTGGCATAATAGACGAGAATCAGGGCAAGAGCCCCGATTGTTGCCGCATTGAACATGGCTGTCCCCACTCCATACCGAGTGAAGTCGTTGATCAGGCGGGCACTCTCCGTTTGAAGGGAGAGCGTCTGTCTGATAACCTGCCAAGGTCCTTCCAACAGGATTCCTGTCACTGCAAGTGTACTGATGAGGAGTGTTACCAGAGCGTATAAGATTCGTTCGTTGCGCTGCACAGTGCCTCCTGAGTTTGCATAAGGATTGCTACACGTATGCTAGACTGTACACCTCACTCCTGCAAGAGGCTTACAGCCAAAAAGAAAGGCCACCACGAGGGTGACCTTTCCCAAAAGGATGCGACTACTCAACGCTTGTAGGACTCTCCTGCAATGTTGGTATACTTGATTCCGGTTGCAAGGGACGGATTTGCATCTCCGACGGCCAGAATGCCATCACCTGCACTATGGCTGACCTCCAGCCTGCGGATCATCGGGTATGCACGGTCTGCTGCTACAATTGCTGCGCTTCTCCACATCCCGGCTACCACTCCTTGAGCGCCCGCATAGGCAATGCGCTCCATATCGAGCGTTCCGTTGGCCGATTCAATGAAAGCAAGGCCGACCCAATCTCCGGCAGCTGGTTTGGTCTGGCTGCCATCGTTGTTGGTATCACCATTGAAGTCATCTTTGAAGCTGGTGAAGACAGTGCTGATGTACCCCGGATCATCAAAGGCATTGAGCTGTCCTTTTATCACCACTTGGCTTCCCGGTTCAAACTTGACCGTAGCAAGCCTGAAGGTAAGCGCTGAATTGGAGGGAATGTTCAGGCTGTTCGAAACAAAGACAAGACCTGGCAGCCATTCACCACTGATGATGGCATCGCTGCCGGTAGGAATCTCATTGAATTCGAACTTGATGGCTTTGTGCTTTACATCCTCGTAGTTTGCTATATCCATGACCGAGGGGATTGCAAAAGGACTGTAGGTTCTTCCGATCCAATCGGTGCGGTAGATGCCCAACTGCCTGCTCACGAGAGCCCCATGGTCGAGGAAGGTAAGGGCATTAACTTCGCTGGAACCGATGGCTGAGAAGAAGAAGTTGACCGAGGAATCGCCTGCAATGGTGACAGCGCCCTGATACCACCTGCCGTTCACCACTTTCTGTGCACCTGCATAATAGATGCCTGTGGTGATGAAATCGCCCTCAGCCTCTCCTTCAAAGACAATACCACCCCAGTCGCCGGCTTTAGGCTTACCTTGTGGTCCATCTCCGTTGGAGTCTCCATTCACATTGTTGGAGGTACTGGTGATGATGATTTTCTCATCCGATATGTCAGTGTTCGCTTTGAGCGTACCGCGAACAGTGAGCGTGGTACCCGGATTGAATTTCAGGATTGTACCACCCAGGATATTCAGCTTTGCACCCTTGTCCACCAGGAAGTTGTTCATCACATACGGAATGTAGCCGTTGTGCTTGAGGGTGAGTGTTTCACCACTCTTCACCTCATTGGCGTCAACCTTGATCCCCAGGAATTTCATTTTTTGATACGAGTTGAGGTCCAAGGTCAACCCAAGGCTTTCCGTGCTCTGGGCGATGACAGGCCATTCAGCATCATGCAGAACGGTTCCTCTGATTGTCGGTTTTGCTGAATCGAGAACAGTGACTGCACTGTTGCCGCTGTGTGAGATGATGCAACCCTCAAGGAGAGGCTCTGCACTGCCTCCGACCATCAGTGCTCCGCTTCTCCACCTCCCTGAGGCAACACGCTGAGCTCCTGCATAGAGAATCCGGGTACCTGTAAGGGACCCTGTCCCTTCATCGGTGAAAAGAATGCCTTGCCAATCACCTGCTTCGGGTTTTGTGGCATCCTTGTCAGCGTTGGAATCAATACCGCGATCATCCTTGATGCTGGTGAAGATGACGCCTTCACTGAAGCCGCCAGAACTAACTAGTTCCCCGGCAACGGTCAGTCCGGTTCCTGGATGGAACTTCAGGACGTTGTAGCCATAGATGGAGAGCTTGGCTCCCTTCTCGATGGTGAAATCGCGGAATATGTACGGAAGCCTCTGCGCTTGGAGTGTCATTTCGGTTCCACTTTTCAGTACGTTGGCATTGACCTCGATGCCCAAACGGGTGATGGTTCCGAAGCGGTTCCCACTGAACTCGGCAGGAGCGGCTTGTGTCCCATCAAGGAGCATCGGTGTTTCCAGATTCTGGAACGAAGAGTTCTTGATGCTCGGATTGGCACTTCCCATGAGGGTGATGCCAGGTCCTGATCCATTGGCAATCTCGCAGTCAACAATGGTCGGCTTGGCTCCGTCCAATACGAAGACCGATCCGCTTCTCCATGAACCATTGATCACCTGTTGTCCACCGGCTCCAATGATACGTGCACCTTCCAACGTTCCTGTGCTGCCAGGGTGGAAGACGATACCAGACCAGGATCCGCTCTGTGATGTCTTGTTGCCGGTGAACACCACCTCACTACCAGCTTTGCCCTTGGTTTCAAGGGTTCCTTGAACCTGGATGGAAGCTCCGTTGCTTACCCTGACGACAGTTCCCGGCTCGATGACCAAGGATTTTCCTGCCGGGATGGTGATGGTGTTTTGGATCAGATAGGGACCTTTGTCCTTGGTAAGGACACCTTCAACATTGCCGGTAAGTACGTTCTTTTCTGCAATTGCCGTATTGTCCACAAAAGGAGCAAAGACACGTGCCTTGGGAGTCTCGGGAGCGGGATCGGTAAAGGTGACGATGTCTGCATCCTGGATTGCAGGAAGGTCTTTCAACTCAATGGGGCCACCCAATTTGGCCTTGTCCGGCTCAGGCGGGGTGAGAGGAGCCGGAGGAACACTGGTATCCACAGGTGTTTGGATTGGAATCACTTTTTCCAGTTCGGGCATTTTCACAGCCTCGACCGGTGGCACTTCCGCCTTGGTCGGAGGGATATAGGGAGGAGCAAGAGCCTGTGGTTTTTCC
>RZYT01000183.1 GCA_009930195.1 Spirochaetia bacterium
GCAAAGGCTTCGCTGTGGGTGTAGCTGATCTCCTTGAGCTTGAGGGCACTCTCAAGGCTGATGGCGAAATCCACGAGCCTTCCCATGAAGAACACCTTTGTCTTGTTGAACTGGCTGGCAGCGAATCGTTGGATGTCCTCCTGCCTGTCGAGAAGCAACTGTGCCTGGGATGGAAGATTTTCCAGGGCCTGGATCAAGGCGGATGATTCCTGTTTGGCCAGCAGTGCTGCTATGGTGAACAGGCAGAGCAACTGGGTGGTGAACGCCTTGGTGGATGCAACCGCAATCTCCGGACCCGCCTGGGTGTAGAGCGTCCAGTCTGCCTCCCGACTGATCGTACAGCCGATGACGTTCGTCAGGGCCAGCGTCGGAATCCCGAGCTCCTTGAGCATCCTCAGGGTCGCAATGGTATCGGCAGTCTCTCCACTCTGGCTGATGAGCAGACACACCTCACCTTCTTTCTTGACATGCGGGCGGTAACGAAGCTCACTGGCAACCACCACCTCAACAGGTATCGAGGCAACCTGCTCTATCACATAGCTTGCAACCATACCTGCGTGGTATGCAGTGCCACACCCGGTGATCAACAGATGCTTGGCTCCCTTGAGCAGCGTTTCCACCCCTTCAGGAAAGGCCAAGACATCCTCTTTGTACCGGGTTCGCAACGTATCCTTGAGAGCTTTGGGTTGCTCGCAGATCTCCTTGAGCATGAAGTGCTCGAATCCGCACTTCTCCGCAGCTTCCATATCCCAATCGATATGCTGGACCTCTCGCTCCAATCGTTCGCCGTCGAGATTGTAAATCTTGACATCCTCACTTGTGATGACCGCAACATCCAAATCCTCAAGATACTGGACTTCACGGGTATGGCTCAAAAGCGGCGGAACGTCGCTGGCAACCAAATTTGCATGCTCACATCGCCCAATGACCAAGGGACTGTCCTTTCGGGCAACCACCATGGTCTGGGGGTGCTCGGAACAAACAACGGCAATCGCATAGGAACCTTCCAAGCGCTTGATCGTCTCTCTCACCGCAAGCAGAAGATCCCCGTTGTAATGGAAGTCTATCAGATGGGCGATCACCTCGCTGTCTGTTTGGCTGGCGAACGACACCTGGTGGCGTTCAAGCCACGTACGAAGCTGGGCATGGTTCTCGATGATGCCGTTGTGGACAACAGCTATGGACTGTGAACCATCGGTATGGGGATGACTGTTCAGATCAGAGGGTTCGCCGTGGGTTGCCCATCTGGTATGCCCGATACCACAGTTCCCTTCCACAGGGTTCTGCTGCACCAGAAGATCCAGATTTGAAAGCCGCCCCTTGATTTTCCGGACCAGCAGCTTCTTATCCGCTGAAATGACGGCAATACCTGCTGAGTCATAGCCACGGTATTCCAACTTCCTGAGTGCCTCCAGCAAAATCGGGGAGGCGTTTTTGTCACCAATATAACCAACTATGCCACACATACAGCGTTCTCCTGTAGCTGTAGTAGCATAAAACGTCTCTGAATAGCTACCTCTCTTCCCCTATGTTTCAGAAAATTCCTTGGTCTTCAGAAGAAAAACCGAGAGTTTGAAGCTGAGCAGTATTGCAAGAAGAGCAGAAAAAGGAACAACAAACGGCAACGCAGGAAACGATGAGGATGACAGGGCCGACTGGCTGAGCAGGCTTGTCAATCCTATCAGCACACCTGTTACGACCAAGTAATACACCCTGCTCTTTTCAAACCCGAACTTCAGGATCAGGGGGAAATTGCAGGCCACAAAGAAAAAACCGAACGAAACTTGTGCCAAAGCATTTCCGAGGAGGTTGTCCATACGCCTGTCTCCCAAGCCAATGGTTGCCAGCAGGACAAGCATCACCGAAACCACTATGCAAATACCGGCAAGGAGATACTTGCCCAGCACGAGTTGGGTACGGGAGACGGGCAGCGCACTGGCGTAGGCATCCCATCCATCGTGTTGGTCATATGCCAACGTATTGAGGCTGATCATCAGCAACATCATGGTGGTCATAAGGGTGTAGAGCATGCTTGCCTGCGCTCCTGAGAGCACGGAGAAAAGCAAAACAACCCCAAACAGGAGTCCCCAACGCTTGCGTAGCAGATACCAATCTTTCAACAGCAGTGCTTTCATCCTTTGAATCCTCCTTTTGCCAGCAAAATGACCAACTCTTCCAAGGTGACCCTGATCGGTTCTGCAAAGGAAGGAATCTGCTCCTTATGCATCAAGAGCTCTATCTGAAACTCCCCTTCCCGCTTTGCCAGGATTGCCTCAGGATCAAAATCCGCCAGGGCGGAATGGGTTGTTCTCACCAAGCGGTAGGAATCAAGCAAGGCATCCTTCTCCTCGGTAAAGCGTATCTTCCCCTCATCAAGCACGGTGATGTAATCACACAACTTTTCCAAATCGCTGGTAATATGGCTGGTGATGAGGATGGTATGCTCCTCATCCTTGCTGTATTCGGACAGAAGACTGAGAATCTCGTCCCGCGAAAGCGGGTCAAGTCCGCTGGTAGGCTCATCAAGTATCAGCAAGGAGGCTTTGTGGCTCAACGCTATGGCCAGGAGAATCTTGACCTTCATCCCGCGCGAGCAAGCGCGGTAAGGCTTCTTCTCGTCCAGTTTGAATTGCTTGAGCAGCTGGTGGTATGCAGTGTCATCCCAATCATGATACAGACCTGCGAGAACAGCTCCCATCTCCCTTGGGTTGAGCAAACTCGGTACCGATGCATCATCAACAGTGAATCCCATCCGGTTCCTTGCATCGGTATCTTGCGCAATATCGGTGGATGAGAGAACCGAAACAACACCCTCATCAGGTTTCATCAGGCCAAGCAGCAACTTGATCGTTGTGGTTTTCCCCGATCCATTCGCACCGATCAAACCATGAACGGTTCCCTTCTCCACACAGAAATGCTCCAGGTCCAAGGAAAATGATCCAAGCTTTTTGCGTACATTCATACATGCTATGGCATGTTCCATCTTACGCTTCCCCCTTTGTCAGCAACTGATACATCATACCCAACTCCTCATCACTCAACCCAAGAAAGTCTGAGAGCAACTTGATCGAACGCATGTGCTCCTCAATCTTTCTCAGGTACTCTTCCTTCAACTGTTCGTGGCTTCGTGCAGCCACATAGCTTCCTTTCGCTGCAACGGTCTGGATATATCCCTCCCGTTCCAACTCATCGTAGGCTCGCTTGGTGGTTATCACACTGATCCTCAGATCCTTTGCGAGGCTGCGGATCGAAGGCAACAAGGTTCCTTCCGGGAGGATTCCCTGTACTATCTGAGCTCGTATTTGTTCCACTATCTGCAGATAGATGGGATCAGGATTATTGTTTGAGAGAATGATATCCACTGAATTCCTCCTACTGTTCATGCACAGTATATACAGTTATAGCATCATGTCAACACCTCATGCAAATCAGTTCTCAAGAAGAGCTTCTCCGGCTATACTCAATGCTATGATTGATTACACCTTGGAAAAGAAAACCACCCTCGATGAAGCGCTCATGCAGCTTTTCGAGATCGTACGGATGCTGAGAAGCAAGGACGGCTGTCCATGGGATCGTGAACAGACACAGAAAAGTGTCGCCACCAATCTTCTTGACGAGACGTATGAGTACATCGATACGCTCCTAAGTGAAGACTTGGAAGGTCAGAGAGAAGAGATCGGGGATGTACTGCTCAATGCAATGATGCTTCTGGAGATGCATCAGGAGTCTGATCCTGAGTTTGTCATCAGCTCGCTCAACGAAGTCTGCGAGAAGCTCATTCGTCGCCACCCACATGTCTTTTCCGACAAGGTAGTCTCCGGTTCTTCGGAAGTTTTGGATGTCTGGAACTCCATCAAGGTGAATGTAGAGGGAAAAACCCACGACAGTGACGATTTCTTCAGCAGGGTTCCTCGTTCCCTCCCCCCTCTGGAAAAAGCCAACGAGATCCAGAAAAAGATCCGCAAAGTCGGTTTTGATTGGCCGACAGTTGAGGGTGTGGTGGAGAAAGTGAAGGAAGAGCTCTCTGAAGTGGTGGTGGCAAAGGACAATCCGGATAAACTCGGCGAAGACCTGGAGATGGAACTTGGGGATCTGCTCTTTGCTGTGGTGAATCTCTGTCGCTATCTGGGATACAACCCTTCGGTTGCCTTGCATCGGTCAAACCAAAAAATGCAAGATCGGTTCAATGCCCTGTATCAGCTGGCAAAACAGCGCAATATTCAACTTGACCAGGATCACATTGAAGAGATGGACGTGCTCTGGAACGAAGTCAAGGCTCATGAAACGAGGAAATCGTATGGAACTGCAGGCGAATAGGGCACGCGACAGAAAGCGTGAAGCAGGGGCTGTGTATGAACGGATCGCCCTTGATATCGCAAAACGTATTGAACGAGGGGAACTTTCTGAAGGAGTCCGACTCAGTGGTCGTACCCTGATGAGTGGTGAGTACGGAGTATCACCGGAAACCATCCGACGCAGTTTTGCACTGCTCGAGGAGATGGATGTGGTGCATGTCATGCACAATAGCGGTGTCCTGGTGAATAGCCGGGAAAAGGCCAAGACCTTTGTTGATAAGTATGGAAAGAATGATGCATCCAAAAGTCTGCTGCATCGTATGCGGGAGATTCTTGAAGAACACGAGGCACTCAACAAGGAGTTGTACTCCATTGCGAAACAGCTGTTCAGTCTGAACACACGTTTTCATGAAGCCAACCCCTTCCCCATCCATGAGTACATGG
>RZYT01000184.1 GCA_009930195.1 Spirochaetia bacterium
TCTGGGGTGTGAACCTGCTCATGGTCCTGCCCCAAACCTTCCTTGCCTATCATGGGCATGCATACCTGAAAGATCGGTCTGTCTCGTTCACCTCTACCCTCCGATCCCATCGTCTGGTGGTCATCGCCTATCTCATTTTGTTTGTTGCAAACCTTATTTTCGGATTATTCAGCATCTCTTACTGGAGAGGACAAGAACCGGAAAAAACTTGGCGTGTCGCCACCATCCAGCATAGTGCGGACACGTGGAAGGGCGGGTATGCCACGTATAAGAACAACTTCAACAATCTACGCAAGATGAGCCTTGAGGTGCTTGGTTCTGATCCTGACATCATCCTTTGGTCAGAGACAGCGTTCGTACCCTCGGTCGCCTGGCACGAAAACTACCCGTCCGACCCTGCCACCTCAGCCCTGGTTGAGGAGTTTGTCTCATTCGGCAAGTCCCTCCCCATTCCCTTGGTTACCGGCAACCCTGAGGGCGTCATTGACGATCCGGATCTTCCTCCCTTGCTTTCGGATGGCTCTTGGAACCGAAAAGATTACAACACCGTCATTTTCTTTGAGGATGGGAAGATCAAGAATACGTACCGCAAGCAGCACCTGGTGCCGTTTACTGAGCACTTCCCCTATGAGAAGCAAATGCCTTGGCTCTACAACCTGTTGTTGGCAAACGACTACAACTGGTGGGAGAAAGGGCATGAGTCTGTGGTATTCGAGACGGAGGAGGGGGTACGATTCTCCACTCCCATCTGCTTTGAGGATGTATTTGGGTATCTGAATGCCGGCTTTGTAGCCAGTGGGGCTGACGTGATTGTCAATATGACCAACGACGGGTGGTCGAAAGCGGTCTCTGCCGAGGTGCAGCACCTCGGTCTTGCAGTGTTCCGCTCCATTGAGAATCGCAGGACCACCGTAAGGGGTACCAACAGCGGAATGACGTGTGTCATCGATGTGACCGGCAAGATTGTCGATCCCATGGAACCCTTCAAGGTTGGTTGGCACATCTATGATGTTCCGGTGTTCACCGGGGAGGTCCATGGACTTACCTTCTATACCCGGTATGTCGACTGGTTCGCGTTCCTTTCCATCTATCTTTCGCTTATCTTGCTGGCAGGGGCATCCCTGCATCATTTGTACCTGTTCTTCTCGAGGAGAAAGCATACATCATCATGACCTACCACAGCGCAGCACTTTTCATCATCGGAACGGAACTTACCCGTGGCGTCATTGCAGACAAGCATTGCCAGGTTCTGTCCAGTCAGCTTACCCAACTTGGGTTTCGTGTCGACCGCATGGTTTTGGTCCCGGATGACGGTACCATTGCCGAGGTGCTCGAGGATTGCATAACCCATTGTGATGTGGTTCTGCTTACCGGAGGACTGGGGCCTACAAGCGATGATATGACACGTTCCATTGTTGCTTCTCTTGCAAAAGTCCCTCTGGTTCGGGACCAGCAGACATTTGAGCAACTCTATCAGCGCATTGGGGAGCGCATCTGGGGGGCAAATGAGCAACAGACCATGATTCCCCAAGGGTTTGAGGCCATTCCCAATCCATTTGGGACCGCTGCAGGCTTTCGGGGGTTCATTCCGTCGGGAAACCGTCAGATTGCCTGTGTAGCCATGCCCGGGCCTCCGAGGGAGATGGATCCCATGTTCTTCGACCAAGTGCTTCCTTGGTTGGCCCAGCTCATCGGACATGATGATTTCTCCCGCAGCGAGTACTCAACCTTTTTGATTCCGGAAGCGAAACTTGAGGAGCTGTGCAAGTCGGTCACCTTCAATGGCCTTACCTGGGGCACCAGGTTCCAGGATCTGAAGATCAGCCTCTATCTCAATGGGGGAAGCGGGGAGGAGCGGACACTCATGGCGGACCGCCTGCGCGGGTTGGTCGGTCCCTCGTTGGTGGTTGATGGCGATGTCATGCCATCGGCCTTGTTGACCGACCTGCTTCTTGCGCGCAACGAGACGATCAGCTGTGCAGAAAGCTGTACTGCAGGGTTTGTTGCAAAATTGCTTACCGACCAGAGCGGCAGTTCTGCCTGGTTTTATGGTGGGGCAGTAACCTATGCAAATGAGGCGAAGCGCGAACTGCTCGGAGTATCCGAACTGACGCTGGAGAACCATGGGGCTGTCAGCGAAGCGTGTGTACGTGAGATGGCGGAAGGCATGCTTACCCGCTCGGGTACAGATTGGGCGCTTGCAGTCAGCGGAATCGCAGGGCCTGATGGGGGCAGCAAGGAGAAACCGGTGGGAACCGTCTGGTTTGGGTTTGCCGGCAAGAAACGGCAGACAGAGGCAGTATGCGTCCATCTCAGCTCATGGGGCAGGGAATCGGTTCGCAGAAAAGCCTCCGTTGTAGCACTTATTCTAGCAAGCCGCTATATCAAGGGAGATTGCTTGCTTGACACTGTCGACAAGTGGCAATATATTTAGATTACTAATCGCGGGAATCCTACAAACGAATCGCTATTTCATTTCCGCATATGCAAACATCCTGTATTACTGTTTAGGAGCCGGGCCTCTGGTGCACTTTTTTTTGTAGTGTAGTGCCCAATAAAACCTGTTCCGCTGGAGTTTATCCTATGTCTTCCGAAGAATTAATCCAACCTGAAGCTGATCTTTCACTCTCCTCTGATCAGGAAAGTGCAAAGAAACCTGTACGGCGCATCACCAGAAAAAAAAGTCCTGTTGCAGCAAAAGCTTCAGAAACCGAAACCCAAGTTCGTGAAACTGTCACAGAAGAGCAGGAAACCTCAGAACAGAAGAAGCGAAGGGGCAGACCCAAGAAAGCAAACACGGTAAAACGTGCAGAAACTGATGCAACCAACGCTGAACAACCACAATTGGACCTTTCCGTTGAGGAAAAGCCTGCTGTTGAGAAACGTGAGACGCAACAAGAACCCGCTGAGAATGCCCAGAGAAATCGGGATACTGATCAGCAACCCCCCAGAAACCAGAACCAATTCCGTAAGAGCAATCCTCAATTCAACAACCGAAACAATCGCAACCAGCAGAGTCGTAGCCACTCCAAGAACTCCTTCCAGAAAAGTCAGAGTTTTGGTTCCAATCGCCCCATGCGTCAGAACCAGATGGATGAGTCCTCCCTTGACCTGAATATCGAGGAGCATCCTGAAGCACCTGTTCTCCTGCTTGAGCACTATACCAATCTTTCCATTGATGAACTGAGGAAAGTTGGCATTGAGCGTGGCATGCAAGCCGACACCATCCTTGATCTGCGCAAGCAGGAAATTGTGGCCGAAATCTTGCGGATCCACACCACAGCCGGTGGGGTCATCGTGGGAACCGGGACGCTGGAAATCCTTCCTGACGGATTTGGATTCCTGCGTTCTCCGTTCAATAGTTACCTTTCGGGCTTGGAGGATGTGTATGTATCCCCCGCCCAGATCAAGAGTCTCTACCTGAAGACCGGCGATGTCGTGTACGGACAGATCAGGACACCAAGGGAGAATGAACGCTTCTTTGCCATCCTCAAGATCCTCAAGGTGAATGGTGATGAGCCCATCGTGGCAAAGATGCGGGTACCGTTTGACAGCCTTACCCCCCTCTTTCCCGACCAGCGGCTTCGTCTGGAAACGCTTGAGGAGGATATGTCTGCACGTATCATCGACATGTTCTGTCCGATCGGGAAAGGCCAGCGTTCGCTGATTGTTGCCCCTCCCCGTACCGGTAAGACGGTGCTTTTGCAGAAAATCGCCAATTCGATCAGCACCAACCACCCTGAGGTGGTGTTGATGGTACTGCTGGTCGATGAACGCCCCGAGGAAGTGACGGACATGCGCCGCCACGTCAAAGGCGAGGTAATCGCTTCCACCTTTGATGAGCAGGCGAGCCGACACGTACAGGTAGCCGAGATGGTCATCGAGAAGGCCAAGCGCCTGGTGGAGCACAAGAAGGATGTCGTCATCCTCCTTGACTCCATTACCCGTCTTGCCCGTGCTTACAACCAGACCGTCCCCGCCAGCGGAAAGATCCTCAGCGGTGGCGTCGACTCCAATGCACTGCACAAGCCCAAACGCTTCTTTGGTGCCGCCCGAAACATTGAGTTCGGAGGAAGCCTTACCATCATCGCAACCGGTTTGATCGAGACCGGATCGAGAATGGATGAGGTTATTTTCGAAGAGTTCAAGGGCACCGGCAACAACGAAATCATTCTGGATAGAAGACTTGCAGACAAACGCTTGTGGCCTGCAATCAACATCAAGAAGAGCGGAACACGTCGTGAAGACCTGTTGCTGCCCCCTGATGAGGCAGCTCGGATCTGGCTTACCCGTAATGCGGTCAATGATATGGACGACCAGGAGATGACTCCGTTCCTCATTGACAAAATACGGAAGACAAAGGATAATGAGGCGTTCTTGCGTTCGATCAATACCGGGATTCCTTCGGGTTCTGCGGCATATTAGGACCAAGTGAAGTACAGAAGTTTTTCTGCTGCGTACAGCCAGCAGAATACATATTCCTGGAGGAACTGAAATGAAAGACGGAATACACCCCCGCTATGAACTGACTGAAGTCCGTTGCTCTTGTGGCAACGTGATCAAGACCAAGACCACTGCAAAGAGCCTCGAGCTCGATATTTGCTCTGCTTGTCACCCCTTCTTCACCGGAACCCAGAAGATGGTCGATACCGCTGGTCGTATCGAGCGCTTCAAGAAGCGGTACGGTTTGGAAAAATAATGAGCCTATGAAAACCACCAGTGATGGTGGTTTTTT